>JAGQTL010000263.1 GCA_020439035.1 Leucobacter sp.
AACCTGCGGTTTTGGAGACCGCTGCGCTACCAATTGCGCCACCGCCCTATGGGCTGACCTGCTCGAATTCTCCGCGCGCTCACCTGCGGCTGAACCGCGTGCGGGCACGAAAAATCTTGGCAGATGTCAACTACCTCATGAGAGTCTACGGCATCGGCCCGAGCATGTCGAACCGGGGCGGCGGACCCGGCCGAACGCGCCGAGCCGCCGAACGCAGCGACGAGGAGGCCCGTCTCCGGGCCTCCTCGTGCGGTTCGATACCCTCGCGCACCCGTCTGGCGATGCGCTGCGGTATCTCCCCTCGCTCAGTGCGAACTGGCCGAGCCGCGATTACGCGCCGCGCAGTGCGGCGGTCGCTGCCTCATCGACCTGTCCCGATGCGTCGACGACCACACCGTAGTCATCACGCGCCGACTCCACCGACACATAGCCGTAGCGCACCTCTTCTGCGACGCGCTCGGCCGGGCGGCGATGCGGATCGCCGAACCCGCCGCCACCGCCCGCGATCTCGCGGAAGATCGTGCCCGCGGGGATACCGGTGACGAGATCCTTGTTGAGCGGGCGCTCCACACGGCCGTCGGGGTATTCGAACTCGATGAGGTTGACGGCACCGGGCAGGCCGCCGCGCAGCCCCTGCGCGGCGAACTCCTCTTCGTCGCCGTCACCGAAGATACTCGCCTGCACGCCATCCGACGTGATGCGGAAGCGCGAGTTGACGCCGAGCCCGCCTCGCCACTCGCCGGCGCCCGCCGAGTCCATCGCGTACTCGAACTCCTCGACGAACAGCGGGGTCATGATCTCGAACATCTCCGGATCCTGCGCGCCGAGCGCACCGCCCGAGGCGATCAGACCGATGTGGTCGAAGCCATCGACACCGTAGGTGCCGCCGCTCCCGCCCTTCGACGAGTTGATGAGGATGTCGACGAAGGGCTCGTCGTTCTGCCCGTGCACGCCGTTCATGATGGCGCACAGCAGCGGGTTCCAGCCCGCCGTCACGCGATCGGGCAGCGCATCGGCGAGCGCCGCCATGATCGCCGAGCAGATCTGGTCGGAGAGGTGGTTGCCGAAGCCGGACGCCGCGGGGAACTGGCAGTTCAGGAACGACCCCTCGGGAACCGAGATCTCGATCCGCCGCATGATGCCGTCGTTGTGAGGAATATCCACACCGGCGAGCATGAAGAACGTCACCATCACCGACGAGAGCGTCACCGCGAGCGGCGCGTTCACATACCCCGGCGTCTGCGGATCGGTACCCGCGAAATCGAAGGAGATGCGATCACCGACGACCTCGATGCGCACGCGCATCGTCATCCGGCTGCCCGCGTTCATGCCGTCGTAATTGACGGTCCACGAGCTCTCGTAGACGCCGTCGGGGATCAGCTCGATCACCTGCGCCGCACTCGCCTCGGCGGCATCGAGCATGTTGTCCACCACCGCGTTGAACACCGGCACCGTGTACCGGCCCACCAGCTGCTGCAGCTCGCGTTCGCCGACCGTGCACGCGCCGATCATGGCGCGCACATCGTGCTCGACCATCGCCAGCCGCACGTTTCCGAAGATGAGGTCCCAGACGTCCTCGCGCACCTCGCCTTGATCCATGATCTTGACGGCGGTGATGCGCAGGGCCTCCTGCCAGATATCGGTCGCGTCGGGGTTGTACGACCCCGGCACCGCACCGCCGACATCCGCCTGGTGAGCCGTGATCATCGTCCATGCGATGTGCTCGCCCTCGAAGAAGACGGGCTTCATCACCTTCCAGTCGGCCGGCTGGTTGCCGCCGGTGAAGGGGTCGTTGTGCAGGATGACATCGCCCTCCTTCACCTTGCCCTTGAAGATGCGCGCCACGTGCTGCATGGTCGGGGCCGCCGCATAGCCGAGAATCGGGATGTACTCCGTCTGCTCGATGAGCGTGCCGTCGGCGGCGTAGATGCCGAGCGAGAAGTCGCGACCCTCGACGAGCAGGGGCGATCGCGCGCTGCGCTCGATCACGAGCCCCATACGCTCGCCAATGGCTCGGATGCGGCTCGACACCACCGACACGAGCACCGGGTTCAGTGCGATATCGGTGCGAGCATTCGTCTCTGTAGCGGTCATCACGCACGTCCTTCCTGGGGGAGGTTCTCCCGGTCAAAATCCTTCGCCACCATGAGGTAGCTGCCGGACGGATGCAGTTCGATATCGAAGTACTCAGGCACGAAGATCGTGGTGGTGGGCTCCTCGATGATCGCGGGGCCCGACACGCGCTTCGAGGGGCTCAGCGACGATCCCTCGTAGACGGGCACCTCGACCTTCTTGCGCTCCGAGTGCAGGTATGCGGCACGAGTGGACTTCGGCTCGGGGTTCTCGCCCGCGACATCGCTGGTGAGGTCGAGCGAAATGCCGCCTCCGGCGCCGACGGCGGCGACGCGCAGGCTCATGAGCTCCACGTCCTCGTCGGGCTGAGCGAACCCGTAGAGCTTCTCGTGGCTCGCGTGGAAGAGCTCGGCGATGCGGGAGATGCGCTCGGGGTGCGCGGCATCGATGTCGTCGACGTCGAAGTTCACCGTGACCTCGTGATGCTGCCCCGGGTAGCGCACGTCGGCGGAGACGACGTAGCTCCGATCCGCCTCCGAAACGCCCTCGTCGGCGAGCAGCACCTCGCCCTCGCGCACCATCTCATCGACGAGGCCCGCGGCGTGCGCGACATCGATCTCGGAGAGGCGGCCGGCGAAGCCGCGCACGAAATCGTGACGCAGATCGGCGACCAGCATGCCCGATGCGCACAGCACCGAGGAGAGCCGGGGGATGATGACCACGGGGATCTCGAGCTCGTGGGCGATCATGCCCGCGTGGATCGGGCCGGCGCCGCCGGCCACGACCATCGGGAACTCGCGCGGGTCGTAGCCGCGCTCGACCGACACGTTCTTCGTTCCGGCACCCATCTGCAGGTTGACGAGCTCGTACACACCGGCTGCGGCTTCGAGCACGCTGATGCCGAGCGGCTCGGCGATGCGCGAACGCACGGCCTCTTCCGAGTAGTCCGCCCGCAGCTGCTTGCGGCCTCCGAGGAAGTAGTCGGGGTCGAGGTAGCCGAGCACGATGTTGGCGTCGGTCACTGTCGGTTCGGTGCCGCCCTGGTCGTAGGCCGCCGGGCCGGGAACCGCGCCGGCGCTGCGGGGGCCGACCTGCAGCATGTCGCCCTGGTCGATCCACGCGATCGAACCGCCGCCCGAGCCGATGGTGTGCACATGCGTCGTCGGCAGCGCGATCACGTGCCGGTTGATCTCTCCCTCGCGCGTGATCTGCACCTCGCCGCCGAGCACGAGCGATGCGTCGAAGCTCGTGCCGCCCATGTCGACGACCGTGCAGTTGTCCCAGCCCTGGCGTCGCACGAACTCGTGCGCCGCCACCGGTCCGGCCGCGGGCCCCGACATCGTGATCGTCGCGGGCAGATGCGCGACGTTCGCGGGCTGGGTGATGCCGCCGTTCGACTGCATCACCATGAGGGTGCCGGCGAAGCCGCCCGCTTCGAGGCGCGAGATGATCTCGGCCATGTAGCGCTCGACGATCGGCCCCAGGTACGCGTTCATCACCGTGGTGCTCACGCGCGGGTAGAGACGCACCTGCGGCAGCACCTCCGACGACACCGACAGGAAGAGCTTGGGGGCGACCTCCTCGATGATCTCCCGCGCACGCGCCTCGTGCTTCGGGTTCTTGTACGAGTGCATGAAGCACACGGCGAGCGCCTGCGCGCCGTCATCGACGAGCTGCTGCACCGCACGCCGCAGCGCGTCCTCGTCGAGTTCGGCGACGACCTCGCCCGAGGCGTCGATGCGCTCGGGCACGCCGAGCCGGCGGTCGCGCGACACGAGCGGCGGCGGTGCCGAGTACTTGTTGTTGTAGAGGTGCTGGCGGCTCCGGATGCCGCGCCGCATCTCGAGGATGTCGCGCACGCCCTCGGTGGTCAGCAGGCCGGTCCGGGCCCCCGACTCGGTGAGCACGGTGTTCGTGGCAACGGTGGTGCCGTGCACGATGAGGTCGATCCGGCCGAAGAACTCCTCGGAGGTCAGGCCCTCGAGCTCGGCGATCTCGCGCAGTCCGGTGAGAATGCCCGCCGCGGGGTCCGAAGGCACCGACGAGGTCTTGTGCTGGCGCCGATACCCGGCGCCCGTCTCGGCGAGGACGAAGTCGGTGAACGTGCCGCCGACGTCAACTCCTACGGTGAATCCCATGGTCAGATCGTCCTTTCAATACGGGTGAGCTTCTGATCCAGCTTCGACCCGCGCACCGCGGGGCCCTGGTCCTGAACAATGTAGGTGTCGGAGACGCTCGCGCCGACCGTCTGCGCCTGATTCGTGAAGTTCGGGTGCATCGCGATCACCATGCCCGGCACGAGCTCCGTCGTGTCCGAGGCGGTGATCACCGGGGTGTCGTGATCGACCCCGACGCCGTGACCGTGCCAGATGCCGAATTCGACGTCGCGCCCCTGCACCGTGTTCTCGAGCGCAGCCGCGACGGCAGACGCGGACGAGCCCGCGACCAGCTTCTCAGCCGCGGCTGCGTGGCTTGCCAGGCACAGCTCCGACATCTCGCGCTTCGCGTCGCTCGTGGCGCCCATCTCGTAGAGGCTCGCCTTCTCCACCCAGAAGCCGTTGGGCCCGGTGATCTCGGTGTAGACGCAGACGAGGTCGCCCTGCTCCAGCGGCTCATCGCGCGGAGGCGCGTTGAAGAACGGATCGTTGCTCACCATGATGAGCACCTCGCGCGCGCCCCGCGAGCGCACGGCCCGCTGCATGTCGCCCCAGAGCTCCCAGCCGGTGACGCCAATCGCCGCACGCTCCTCGAAGGCGCGCATACCCGCATCGGCGATCTCGCACGAGAGCAGCACCTCGGCCTGCTCCTGCGCGAACTTGACCGCCTTCGCGCGTCCGACGACCGAGGTCGCATCCGAGAACTTCGCGTCGGGCAGCGCCGCGTTGAAGTCGTCGAAATCGCCGACGGGCACGATGTGCTTCAGGCCGACCATGCCGATCGAGCCGCGATCCACCTTGAAGTCGACGAGCACCTGCGCCACCGCGGCCGGCAGGTTGTCCTGCTTGCTGATGACGTCGCCCTGGCCCGCGACGCGGATGTCGGTGAGGTCGGTTGCCATCTGCGCGTACCAGGCGTCGGACGCGGTCGGCGTGACGAGCACGGGCTTCTGGCCGGGGATGACGACGGCGTAGGTGAGCCGCACGAGCGGGCAGAACCCGACGACGTACTCGAGGTATCCGTACTGCGTGAGCAGGCCGCGGCCGGCAACGATCAACGCGTCGTAGCCATCGTCCTTCATCGCCTCCCACACCGCCGCGAGGCGGGATGCCTGGAGTTTGCTCTTCGCTTCGCTCCGTTGTGAGGTGAGAATTCCATTCGACATTGATTTCCTTTCGTTGCAGGTGTTCGGGCCGGCTGCCCGAGTCGGGCGCGGTGCCCGCGGGTGTGGCCGACGGGGTGAACCGCCTGGTTCTGGAGTCGGCTGTGGGAGTGAGTGGGTGTGGGGATCAGCGCGGCCGCGGCTCATGCCGTGCGCGCGGCCGCCCTTCGCTTGCGGCTCGCGAAGGGGTTGCTCTGCTTGCGCTGCACGTGATCCAGGTAGACGGCGATGATGAGGATCGCACCGGTGATCGCGCCCTGCCAGAAATCCGGAGTCCCCGACAGCGTGAGTCCGTTCTGCACGACGCCGAGCAGAAGCACCGCGATGATCGTGCCGCTCAAACCGCCCTGACCGCCCGAAAGGATCGTGCCGCCCAGCAGTACGGCCGCGATGACCTGAAGCTCGAGCCCCTGCCCGACGAGCGGCGACGCCGAGGTCAGGCGCCCGACCTGGATGAGGGCCGCGACGCCGGCCAGCAGGCCGCTCACGAGATAGACGGAGAAGAGCACGCGACCGACGCGGATGCCCGCCAGCCTCGCCGCCTCCGCGTTCGAGCCAACGGCGTAGATCTTGCGGCCCCACCCCGTGTGGTTCAGCACGATGTAGCCGAGCACCGCGATGATCGCCGCGAGCAGCACCGGCACGGGCAGCCAGTTCAGGATGATCCCGTCGCCCAGGAAGAGCAGCAGCGGCGCCCCCGTCATCTGAATGGCCGAGCCGTCGGAGGCGACGAGCGCCAGGCTGCGATACCCGGAGAGCGTGCCGAGTGTGACCACGAAGAACGACATGCCGACGATGCCGACGAGCGCTCCGTTGATCGCGCCGAGCAGCGCGCCGAACAGGATGGTGAGCGGGATCACGAGCAGAACTGGCACCCCGCTGGTGAAGAGAATGCCGGCCGCGATACCCGACAGGGCGAGGGCGGATCCGGCGGACAGGTCGGCTCCGCCGGTCAGCACCACCATGGTCATGCCGACCGCCAGAATCATGGGAACGGCTTGGAGCCGGAGGATGTTGAGCAGGTTCCCCGACGTGAAGAAGACCGGCTGCAGAATCGAGAAGAGCACGATGGCCGCGATCAGGACGATCAGCAGCGTGATGCGCGGGTCGAAGAGGAGCTTACGGCCGCCCGGGATCGTGAAGCTCACCGGCTTCGCCTTCGAGCCGGGGTTCGTGAGAACTGCGGGTTCTGTGGTCTTCATACTGCTTCCACCTGTTCTGATGATGTAAAGGCAAGGGCTGCGATGCGCTCCTCGCTTGCCGATGCACGGTCGAGCTCGCCGACGACCTGACCGTGCGAGAGAACAATGATCCGATCGCACAGCCCGAGCAGCTCGGGCAGTTCGGAGGAGACGACGAGCACGCCGGTTCCCTGGGCGGCGGCTCGGTCGATGAGCGTGTAGATCTCGGACTTGGCGCCGATGTCGACGCCGCGCGTCGGCTCGTCG
>JAGQTL010000021.1 GCA_020439035.1 Leucobacter sp.
TGCTGCCGGACCAGGAGCGTCGTGGGCACCAGGATGGCGACCTGCTTGCCGTCCTGGACGGCCTTGAATGCGGCCCGCACGGCGATCTCGGTCTTTCCGAAGCCGACGTCGCCCGAGATCAGGCGATCCATGGGGATCGGGCGCTCCATGTCGCGCTTGACCTCGTCGATCGTCGTGAGTTGATCGCGCGTCTCGGCGTAGGGGAACGCCTCCTCGAGCTCGTGCTGCCAGGGGGTGTCGGGCGAGAACGCGTGGCCCTGGGCCGCGACGCGCGCGGAGTATAGCTTCACCAGCTCGACCGCGATGTCGCGCACCGCCTTGCGCGCCTGCTTCTTCGCCGCGGCCCAGTCGCTGCCGCCCATCTTCGAGAGCGCCGGCGATTCGCCGCCGACATAGCGCGAGAGCTGATCGAGCTGATCCGTGGGGACGTAGAGCTTGTCGCGGGGCAAGCCGCGCTTGCTGGAGGCGTACTCGAGCACCAGGTATTCGCGCAGGCTCTTGCCGGCGTCGGCTCCGGCACCCGGCCGGCCCGTGCGCGGGGTGCGCGCACCCGCCGCGCCGGCACCGGTCGGCACCATGCGCTGCGTGAGCTCGACGAACTGCCCGATGCCGTGCGTCTCGTGCACCACGTAGTCGCCAGGCTTCAACTGCAGCGGATCGACCACGTTCTTGCCGCGTCGCTTCGCGAGCTTCGTCGGCGCGGCATCGCGGCTCACAGCCCGGCCGAAGAACTCCGTCTCGCTCGCGAGCACGAGCCGCGCGCCGGGCACCTCGAAGCCGGCCCACGCCGTTCCGGGCACGAGGTAGACGACGCCGGGCTCGAAGCCGTCGCCATCGCCGTCGGCATCGACGGGCAGCCGGTCCACCATGCGCGCAGCCAGGCCAGCCTCGGCGAGCATGTCGCGGGCGCGCTCGACGAGCCCGACGCCCTGCGCGGTCACGATCACCCGCCAGCCGTCCTCGGCGCGCGCGCCGAGGTGCCGGATCACGGCATCGCTCGTCGATTCGCCCGGCCCCGCGTGCGGCAGCGGCGAGGACGACACCACGAGGTACGCCGGATCGTCATCGGCGGCCGGCGCGCCCGGCGCCTCCGGCGGCTCGGGCGGCTCCGACGACGAAGCCGGCGCCGCAGTGGCGGGATCCTCCACCGCCTCGTCGCCCCGCACGAACGTCGAGACCGTCCACCACGGCCCGTGCCAGGCCGACCGCAGCTGCGTCACGGTCAGCATGCCGTGATCCTCGACCGGCACCGGCGCGTCGGCGCCCGCGGTCGCGGCGGCCCAGGCGGCCTCGAGGAACTCCTGGTTCGTCTCGGCCAGGCTGGCCGCCCGGCTCGCGACGCGCTCGGGCGCGACCACGACGACCGCCCCGCCCTCGGGCACCAGGGCCGTGAGCGGCGCGAGTCCGGGCACGAGCTGCGGCAGCAGGCTCTCCATGCCCTCAACGGGGATGCCCTGGGCAATCTTCTCGAGCAGGCCGCCGAGCGCCGGGAAGCGCGGCAGCAGCTCGGCCGCACGGGCCCGCACGTCGTCGGTGAGCAGCAGTTCGCGCGCGGGCCAGAGCTGGATCTCGGGCAGCGGGTCGCCCGCACTGCGCTGATCGCTCACCGCGAAGCGCCGGATCTGGTCGACCTCATCGCCGAAGAAGTCGACCCGCACCGCCTGATCCGCCGTCGGCGGGAAGACGTCGAGGATGCCGCCGCGCACCGCGAACTCGCCCCGGCGGGTGACCATGTCGACGCGGGTGTAGGCCTGCTCGACGAG
This sequence comes from Leucobacter sp., assembly GCA_020439035.1. GTDB lineage: Bacteria > Actinomycetota > Actinomycetes > Actinomycetales > Microbacteriaceae > Leucobacter. The sequence continues at coordinate 1,764 of JAGQTL010000021.1, forward strand.
CGCCCGGGCGACGGCTTCGAGGCTCGTCTCGGCGGTGCCCGCGCGCAGAACGATCGGCTCGGCGGCCGCGGCGTGGGGCGAGATCGGCTGCAGCGCCGCCCGCACGGATGCGACGAGGATCAGCGGCCGGTCGTCGTCGTGCTCGCGCAGCAGCCGCAGCGCCTGCGCGCGGTGTCCGACCGTCTCGGCGCTCGGGCTCAGCCGCTCATGCGGCAGG
>JAGQTL010000264.1 GCA_020439035.1 Leucobacter sp.
CCGGTGTGCTCTACGACGCCCTCGATGCGGGCTCGCTCGGCGCGCGGGAGCGCGCGTGGGTGGCGGCGCGCGTGTCGATCCAGTCGGCACTGTTCGGCCTCATCGCCGCGGGCGATGAGATCCCCGCCTACCGGCTCTCGGCGGGCAGCCGGCTGCCCGACCTCGGCGCTCCGCTCAAGCGCGTGTGGCGCGACGCCCACCAGGCACTTCCGTGGGCGGAGTTCGGCTGGGTGCTCGATCTGCGTTCCAAGGACTACGTCGAGCTCGCGCCACTGCCGCCGGGTGCCGGCGACTTCCTGCTGGTCGCGCAGCGCGGGCCCGAGGGCCGCGTGCGGGCCCTCAACCACTTCAACAAGGCGGCCAAGGGCGCGCTCGTGCGCCGCCTGGCCGAGGCGTTCGGCGGGGCGGATGCGGCGAGCTCGACGCCGCCGATCGTGGATCGTGCGGGGTTTCTCGCCTGGGCGCGCGGCGCGGGCCTCGAGGTGGTGCCCGGGCCGGGGGAGCACGAGCTCACGCTCGTAACGGAGGCCGGTGCGTAGGTCGGTGCGTAGGTCGGTGCGTACGCCCGTGCACGCGACGGTGCCGACGGCTCCGGTGCCCGAGCGGCCAGACGATAGGCTGGGTGGGTGAACCCGGGGAGCAGACGTTGACCGCGTACGGCACGGACGGCGTGCGGCAGCGCATCCGCCTCTACGAGGGCTCGCCGTACGAGGTCGAGCTCTCGTGGTCCGCGTTGAGCGACATCGGTCGCCGCCGGGAGAGCAACCAGGACAGCTACGTCGCCGTGCCGCCGGTGTTCGCGGTCGCGGACGGCATGGGTGGGCATTCGGCGGGGGAGATCGCCTCGGCTGCGGCGGCGCGGAGACTCTCCGAGTTCAGCACGCAGCGGCTGGTGAACGACCGGAACATCGAAGACGCGCTCATCGATGCGGTGGACGACATCGAGGTGAACGCCGGCGACACGGAGCTCGGGGCCGGGACGACGGTGACCGGGGTCGCGTTCGGCGCCGATCCCAACGCGGCCTGCTGGCGGGTGTTCAACATCGGGGATTCCCGCGTGTACGAGCTGGCCGATGGGCGCTTGACGCAGCTGACGGTCGACCATTCGGTCGTGCAGCACCTGCTCGACACCGGCGCGATCACCGAGGAGGAGGCCGAGTACCATCCTCACGCGAACGTGATCACCCGGGCGCTCGGTTTCAACGAGCCGCCATCCCCCGACTTCTCGAGCCTTCCGATGAAACCGGGGCAGCGACTGCTCCTCTGCTCGGACGGCCTGACCAAGGAGCTGACCGAGGCGGGCATCCGGCATTTCCTGGGCGCGGAGACCGTCGCCGAGGCCGCCCGCCTCCTGGTGCAGGCCGCCCTCGACAACTCGGGCCGTGACAACGTGACGGTCGTGGTGATCGAGGTGCACGAAATCCTCGACGCGTAGGCGTCTCGGAGCGGCGGGCTCCCGCAGGATGACGGAGGGCGCCTATGCGCCGGCGGCGGTGAACCCCTCGTCGAGCACGCGCACGACGGTGGCGCAGAGCTCATCCGTGAACTGCAGCGAGGGCAGGAACCGGATCACGTTGCCGTAGATCCCGGCGCTCAGCAGGAGCACGCCCTGCTGCACGGCGTAGTCGATGACGCGCTGCGCGAGCTCGGGATCGTGCTCGAGCGTGCCGGGCTTCACGATCTCGATGGCGAGCATCGCGCCCTTGCCGCGCACCTCGGCGATCGC
>JAGQTL010000001.1 GCA_020439035.1 Leucobacter sp.
GGATCGAGGTTGTTCATGAGCATGCGCAGCGGGGCCTCCGTCTGCCAGCTCTTGGCCGAGATGTCGGTGCCGCGCGGGGCGCGGACGGGGCGGGCGCCGGGGAGAGCCATGAGGGAGCCTTTCGGTCGGTGCGTGCTGCGGGTGCTGCGATCCTTCGCGTGGTTCGCTCGAGGATCGTGCTGCACCCATCACACCGCAGCGCGCCCCGTGCGACAACGTGTCGCGCGGGGCGCCTGTCTGGGATGCCGGACTCACGCCTCAGTGATCAGCTGACCCCCAGTTCGATGCTGCGGCCCGGGATCGCGTCGAGCAGCCGCTGCGTGTACTCCTGCTGCGGGCTGCCGAACACCTGGTCGGTCGTCGCCTGCTCGACGATCCGCCCCTGCTGCATCACGCAGACGCGATCCGCGATCAGTCGCACCACCGCGAGGTCATGCGTGATGAACAGGTAGGTGAGGCCGAGTTCGCGCTGCAGCTCGGCCAGCAGGTCGAGGATCTGCGCCTGCACCAGCACGTCGAGCGCGGAAACCGCCTCGTCAAGCACGAGGATCTCGGGCTTGAGCGCGAGGCCGCGGGCCACCGCGACGCGCTGCCGCTGGCCTCCCGAGAGCTCGTTCGGGTAGCGCGTGGCGAGCTCACGCGGCAGGGCCACCTGGTCGAGCAGTTCGAGCACGCGCGCCTTGCGGCTCGCCCGGTCGCCGACCTTGTGGATGTTGAGGGGCTCCATGATGGTGTTGCCGATGTTGTGGAGCGGATCGAGCGAGCCGTACGGGTCCTGGAAGACGGGCTGCAGCTTGCGACGCAGCTCGAACAGGCCCGCGCCGCCGAGGCCCGACGTCTCCTTGCCATCGATGCGGATGGTGCCCGCGGTCGGCTTCTCGAGCTGCAGCACCATCTTCGCGATGGTCGACTTTCCCGAGCCCGACTCGCCGACGAGCGCCACGGTCTCGCCCTTGTTGATCGTGAACGTGGCACCGTCGACCGCGATGAAGTCCTCGTGCCCGAAGTTGCCCTTGCGCAACTGGTACACCTTGGTGAGGCCCGCGACCTCGACGACCGGCGTGCGGTCGGCCAGCGCCGGTGCGGCGCCGCGCGACGCCGAACCCCCGGCCTGCGCGGCCGAGCCGCCGATGCGGCGCGACGCCAGCGAGGGCGCGGCCGCGACCAGCCGCTTGGTGTAGGGGTGCCGCGGATGCTGCAGGATCTCGCGGCTCGGGCCCGATTCGACGATGCTGCCGCGGTACATCACGACGAGCTTCTCGGCCCGCTCAGCCGCGAGGCCGAGGTCGTGCGTGATGAACACGACCGCCGTGCCCGTCTTGCCCGTGAGCTCGGCGAGGTGGTCGAGCACCACGCGCTGCACCGTCACATCGAGCGCCGAGGTCGGTTCGTCGGCGATCAGGAGCTCCGGATTCGCCGCGAGGCCGATGCTGATGAGGGCGCGCTGCTTCATGCCGCCGGAGAACTGGTGCGGATACTGCCGCATCCGCTTTTCCGCATCCTTCAGGCCCGCCTGCTCCAGCACCTCGATCGCACGCGCGCGCACCGCCTTGCGGCCCTGCGCGAGCCCGTTCGCCCGCACCGCCTCCTCGACCTGGAAGCCGATCGACCACACCGGGTTGAGGTTCGACATCGGATCCTGCGGCACGAGGCCGATCTCGCGACCGCGGAGCGACTCCATCTCGCTGCGCTTGATGCCGACCAGTTCCCGGCCCTTCCACTTCACCGAGCCGTCGGTGATCCGGCCCGTGCCGGGCAGCAGGTTGATGACGGCGTGCATCATCGTCGACTTGCCCGAACCGGACTCGCCCACGATCGCCACGGTCTCACCCGGGTAGACGTCGAGACCGACGCCGTGCAGCACCTCGTTGACTGTCTTGTCTGCCTTGAAGCCGACCTTGAGATCGCGCACGCTCAGCAGCGGCTCGGGCGCCGGTGCGCCCCGATCGTTCATGCCGCTCATCGCTGCGCCCTCGCCTTCGGATCGAGCGCGTCGCGCACGACCTCGCCCAGCATGATGAATGCGAGCACGGTCACGCTGAGCGCGATGGACGGATAGATCAGGTTCTGCGGCGCCGTGCGCAAGTCGCTCTGGGCCACGCTGATGTCATTGCCCCAGCTGATGAACTGCGCGGGTGGCAGGCCGACGCCGAGGAACGAGAGCACCGCCTCCGCGACGATCGCGCCCGAGAGCGAGAGCGTCGTCACGACGATGACCGGGGCGATGGAGTTCGGCATCACGTGCCGCCACAGCGTCTTCTGACCCGACAGACCGAGCGCCTCTGACGCCATGACGTAGTCGCTGCTCTTCACCCGGAAGATCTCGGCGCGCAGGATGCGCGCGGTCGCGGGCCAGGCGAAGCCGCCGATGGCGAGCGAGATCACGAAGATGTTGCGATGCGCCGACAGCACGCTCATCACGACGATGCCCGCGAGGATGTAGGGGATCGAGAAGAAGATGTCGCCGATGCGCGAGAGGATCGTGTCGACGAAGCCGCCGAAGTAGCCGGCGAAGGCGCCCATGACCATGCCGATCACGAAGGTCAGCAGGATCACGATGAGCCCAACCGAGACGGACGTCGACGTGCCGTGGATCATGCGCGAGTAGTTGTCGCAGCCCTGGCGGTTGAACCCGAGCGGGTGGCCGGCGGTCGGGCCCTGGTTCGAGAGCGAGAGCACGCAGTTGCGCGGATCCACCTGCGTGAACAGGGTGGGGAAGAGCGAGACCACCGCGACGAGCAGGATGATCGCCGCCGAGATCCAGAACATCGGCCGGCGGCGCATGTCGCTCCATGCCTCGGTCCAGAGGTTCTGCTTCTTGGCGCTCACACGCACCGCGTCGACCGCGGCGACCGGGGTCTCGTCGACCGGCGCGACGAAGTGTTCGATGTGCGGATTCTTCGACTCAGGCATAGCGGATCCTCGGATCGAGAGCGGCGTAGAGCAGGTCGACCACCAGGTTCACGCCGAGATAGAGCAGCACCATCACGGTGACGAAGGAGACGACGGTCGAGTTCTCGCCGCGCAGGATGGCTTGGTAGAGCGTGTTGCCTACACCCGGGACGTTGAAGATGGCCTCCGTCACCGTCGCGCCGACGAGAAGCACGCCGAAGTTCGCGGCGCTGTTCGTCACGGTGGGGATGAGCGAGTTGCGCAACACATGCACGGGGATCACGCGGCGGCGCGGAAGCCCCTTCGCGTAGGCAGTGCGCACGAAGTCCTGGTTGAGCGTATCGATGACCGAGGCCCGGGTGAGTCGCATGCTCGTCGCATAGAGCGTGATGCCGATGACGAGGGCCGGAAGCAGCAGGTTCCAGAGCGTCACATTCGCGCCGACGGTCGTGCGGAAGACGTGCCACTTGATGGTCAGGAAGTACTGGCCGATGAACGCCACCACGAAGATGGGCACGCTCATGAGGAGCAGGCCGACGATGAGGCTCAGGTTGTCGAAGAGCTTGCCCTTGCGGAGGCCCGAGAAGAGGCCGATCACGATGGCGAGGGAGAACTCGATGGCGATGGACATGACCGCGAGCATCGCGGTCACCGGGAAGGTGCGCGCGAGGATCTGGCTCACGGGCTGGCCGTTGAAGCTCGTGCCGAAGTCCCCGACGAGGATTGCCTTCAAGTACAGGAGGTACTGGACGATGAACGGCTGGTCGAGGTTGTACTGCTCCCGCAGCTTCTCGAGCACGACGGGGTTCGGCGTCTTGTCGCCGAACATCGCGACGATGGGATCGCCCGGCATCGCGAACACCATGAAGTAGATGAGGAACGTGGTGCCCAAGAGGACCGGGATCACCTGGAGGAGCCGGAAGAGGATGTATCTCAGCATGCGCCGACCTTCCGCTCGGATGTGGTGTGCATAATCGTTGTTCTCTCGCAGTTGATGTGCGACGCCGACGTCTGCGGCAGCTTCGCCGCGCGGCGCGGATCGCGCGCCGTAGACGAAATCCTAGCGGTTCGCTCGGGGTCGTGAGCGAACCGCACGGGATGAGGCCCCGGGCGCAGCGCGCCCGGGGCCTCGGAGTCACCGGGCTCGATCAGCCCTTGGTGATCTCGTTGTAGATCGGCACGGAGTTCCAGCCGAACTGCACATTGTGCGCGTCCTCGCCGAAGCCGCCCGTGACGTTCGAGTACCACAGCGGGATGGCGGGTAGATCGACCAACAGGATCTCCTGCGCCTGCTGGAAGAGCGCGTTCGCCTTGGCCGGATCGGTCTCGACCGAACCCTCGTGCAGCAGTTCATCGAACTTCTTGTTCGAGTAGTCGCCGTCGTTCGAGCCCGCGTTGGTCGCGTACAACGGTCCGAGGAAGTTGAACAGACCCGGGTAGTCGGCCTGCCAACCGGTGCGGAACGCGGTCTGGATCGTGCGGTTCGTGATCTCGGTGCGCGCCTCGGCGAACGTCGGGTACGGGTGGCCCGCCGCATCAATGCCGAGGGTGTTCTTGATGCTGTTGGTCACCGCATCGACCCAGGACTGGTGCCCGCCGTCGGCGTTGTACGCGATCTCGAAGGTGCCGCTCCACGGCGAGATCTTGTCGGCCTGGGCCCACAGTTCCTTCGCCTTCTCGGGGTTGTACTCGAGGACCTCGGCGCCGGTGAGCGAATCGCTCCAGCCGTTGATGACCGGCGAGGTGAAGTCGCTGGCCGGCGTGCGCGTGCCCTGGAAGATCACATCAGTGATCTCACCGCGGTTGATTGCCATCGAGAGCGCGGCACGGCGCAGCTGACCCTCTTCGCCGTCGAAGTGCGCGAGTCGGCTCGGGATCGTGAACGACTGGAAGATCGCGGCGGGCTGATTAATGGCCCGATCGCCGAGGTCGCTCTCGAAGTTCGCGAGCGCCGAATCCGGGATCGCGTCGAGCACGTCGAGGTTGCCGCCCTGGAGGTCGGCGTACGCCGAATCCTGCGACGCGTAGAACACGATGGTGAGGCCGTCGTTGTTGACCTCGCGCGGACCGTTGTAGTCCTCGTTCTTCACGAGCTCGATCTGCACGTCGTGCTGCCAGGCGCCGTCGCCGGCGAGCTTGTACATGCCGTTGCCGATCGGGTTCTGGCCGAACGCGTCGATGTCGTCGAACGCGACATCCGGCAGCGGGTAGAACGCCGAGTAGCCCAGGCGCAGCGGGAAGTCCGAAGCGGCCTGCTTGAGCGTGATCTCGAAGGTGTAGTCGTCGACGACCTTCAGGCCCGACATATCCCCGGTGGCGCCGTAGACGTCATCGGTGATCTCGAAGCCCTCGATGTCCTCGAAGAAGTAGTTGCTCAGGTGCTGCAGTTCGTTCTGCGCGCCGAGGTTCCACGCCTTGACGAAGTTCTCGGCCTTGACCGGGGTGCCATCGGTGAACGTCGAATCCTGGCGCAGCTTCACCGTGTAGTGGATCGCGTCGTCCGATTCGATCGACTCGGCCAGGTCGTTGTGCGCCGAGCCGTCGGCCGCGTAGTAGACCAGGCCGGCGAAGATGGCATCGAGGATCTTGCCACCGCCGACCTCGTTCGTGTTGGTGGGGATGAGCGGGTTCTGCGGCTCCGAGCCGTTCGCGGTGATGATGCCGCCGCTGGCCGGGGTCTCGCTGGCCGAGTTGTCGCCGTTGCCCGTGCCGCCCGTGGACGAGCAGCCCGCGAGCGCCAGAGAGCCCGCGGCGGCGAGGGCGATGAGCCCCAGACCGATCCGTGAACGCTTCACTGATCTTCCTCCTTGAGATTGACATCCGCATCGGTACGCACGAATGGCACGCACCTCTCCGGAATGGATTGACCCGGCCAGCCTAGCCAGATTCGTGCAGGCCACCACATCGTGCACCAGGTCGCGACACAATCGTGACCTGCGCGCCCCGTGCCGCGTGCACGATCCCTACAACGGCGACCGCCCGATCCTCGATCGGTCTCGCACCACGACCCGCTACGCTGAGCCCGTGACCCAGCACCCCGGCGGCACCGGCCCGCGCACGCGCCCCCGCACCCGCCTGCGCCGGCGGCTGTCGTGGGAAATCGCGATCGTGCTGGCGCTCTCCTACGGCGCGTCGGCCGTCTATGCGATCGTCGCCATCATCGAGCGGATCACACGAGAAACTGCTCTCGCCTCGCAGACCGCGACCATCAATCGCCCGCTCGCCGATCGCGCAGTCTTCGACCTCGTGTACCAGCTACTCGCGTTCGCATTCGGCCTCGCACCGGTCGCTCTGGTGATCTACCTGCTCTGGCAGCGGCGGCGGCCGTACCTCTGGCGGCTCGGCCTCGCGCGGCCCGCAGGCGCATCGCCCGGCTGGTGGCTCCGCGAGACCGGCGGCGGGTTCGCCCTCGCCGCCGCCATCGGCATCCCGGGTCTCGCCTTCTACCTCTTCGCACGCACGATCGGCATCAACGCCAACGTCGTGCCGACCGCGCTCGACGCCTTCTGGTGGACCGTGCCGGTGCTCGTGCTCAGCGCGCTCCGCGCCGCGCTCGGCGAGGAGCTGATCGTCGTCGCCTACCTCTTCGACCGGCTGCGCCGCATCGGCCTGGGTTCCTGGGCCATCATCACGGCGAGCGCCCTGCTGCGCGGCAGCTACCACCTCTACCAGGGCTTCGGCGG
>JAGQTL010000265.1 GCA_020439035.1 Leucobacter sp.
CCGTCATCATCATGACCACGAACCTCGGTTCGAAGGGCATCGCGGGCGGCCCCGTCGGCTTCCAGGTCGAGGGCGACGCCCAGATCGGCTACGAGGTGATGAAGGGCAAGGTGAACGAGGAGCTGAAGAAGCACTTCAAGCCCGAGTTCCTGAACCGCGTCGATGACACGATCGTGTTCCCGCAGCTCTCGAAGCCCGAGCTGCTGCAGATCGTCGACCTGTTCGTGAAGGCGCTGCGCGAGCGGCTGCTCGATCGTGACATCCACATCGAGGTGTCGCAGGCCGCGCGTGAGCGGCTGAGCGAGATCGGCTACGACCCGACGCTGGGCGCCCGCCCGCTGCGCCGAGCGATGCAGCAGGAGATCGAGGATCGCCTCTCGGAGCGCATCCTCAGCGCCGAGCTGCTGGCCGGCGACACGGTGAAGGTCGACTTCGTCGACGGCGAGTTCACGTTCGAAACCGACAGCCGCGGCAAGGATCACGGCGCCGCCTCGGCCTCGGCCGCAGCGGCCGTCGCCTCGACCGCGGGCGGCCCGGCGACGACCGAGTAGACGCAGGGGCCGGGCCCCCTCCCGCCATTCAGACGCGTGCCGCACTGGCGCACGCGCGGATGGCGCGGAGGGGAGCCCGGCCTTCTCGTCTGCGCGCGACGGGGCGCGCCACTAGACTTCACCTATGAGTTCCCGCGCAGCCGACGACATTCGCGTGCGGCCCGCGCAGACGCACGACGTGGCCGCGATCGTCGAGCTGATGTCGCCGCTCGTCGAGCGCCGGATCCTGCTCGGCAAAGAACTCGTCGAGCTCTACGGCGCCGTGCCCGAATTTCTCGTCGCGGTCGATGGCGACGATCGTGTCATCGGCTACGGCGCGCTGCACGTCATGTGGGAGCACCTGGGCGAGGTGCGCACGCTCGGTGTCGCGGAGGAGTGGCTGGGTCGCGGTGTGGGGCACCGGCTGCTCGAGTCGCTCGAGGATCGCGCTCGCGCGCTCGGCCTCGGTCAGCTCTTCTGCTTGACATTCGAGGTGGGTTTCTTCGGCCGCCACGGCTTCGAGGCCGTCGGCGAGGACGCGCAGCTCGTCGCCGCCGACGTCTACGCGGAGCTCCTGCGCTCGCATGACGAGGGCGTGGCCGAGTTCCTCGACCTGGCGCGCGTGAAGCCGAACACCCTCGGCAACACGCGGATGCTCAAGCGGCTCTGACGTCACCGCACCGGGCCGCGGCGGCGTTTCGGGGCCCGAGGCCCGGGCTCCGCGGTTAGCCTGGGGGCATGTCGACCTGGCGCGATCCCGTGGGCCCAGAGGGCAAGAACGTCTATGTGCGGCGCCGGATCCTCGTGCTTGTCATCCTGCTCGCGATCGTCGCCGCCGTCGTGCTCATCATCGTGAAGCCCGGCTCGAGCGGCGGCGCGGCGACGAACCCGGAGGTCGAAATCCCGGCAGAGGTGACGGCCGCCGATCAGGAGGCCGAAGAAGCCAAGGACGACGAGCCGAAGGAGTGCGCCGCGAAGAACCTCTCCGTTGTCGCGATCACGGATCGGGAGAGCTACGCGGCGGGGGAGAAGCCGAAGCTGTCGCTGTCGGTCACGAACGTGGGGAAGAAGGCGTGCAGCGCTGACCTCGGCACGGCCGGCATGATCTTCGCGATCACGAGCGGGTCGGATCGCGTGTGGGTGTCGACGGACTGCCAGGAGAAGCCCGACCATCGGCCGGTGCTGCTGAAGCCCGGAAAACCGCTGAAGACCGAGACGATCTCGTGGGATCGGACGCGCTCGAGCCCGGAGTCCTGCGACGTGCCGCGCGACCCCGTCACGGCCGAGGGCGCCTCGTATCATCTCGGCGTCGCGGTGGCCGGTGTCGAGAGCGACACGACCAAGCAGTTCCTGTTGTACTGAGGCGTCGGGCGAGCGGTATCATCGGGGGTATGGAGAAGAAGCGGCCATCAGAGACAGGCATAAGCATCGACCTGCCCGAGGGCACGCACGAGGCCTGGGCCATTGACGCGGTGGTCGACGATCTGCTGCACGGCGACACGCGGGGCGTGCTCAAGGAACTGCACGAGCCCCACGAGTCGCACGAGCCGCACGCCGACGAAAAGCCCGAAACCCCGTCCGACGAGGCCTGAGCCGGCTCACGCCGACTGGTTCACCGGGCGCGGATCGGCGTCGGTGACGAGACGCAGCGCCATCCAGAGTTCGGCGCGATCATCCGCGCTCGCGAGCGAGCACCCCGTCAGCTGTTCGATCTTCTCGAGCCGGTTGCGCAGCGTGTTCCGGTGCACGCCGAGCTCTGCGGCGGTGCGCCCGGTGCGGCCGCCCGAGGCGAGGTAGGCGCGCAGCGCGCGGCGGAGGGTCAGGGCTTCGTCGGTGCGCGCGCTGAGCGGGCCGAGGATCTCGTCGCCGATGGCGCGGCCGCCCGAGGCGAGCAGCTCGATCATCGGGTTGCCGCGGTCCGGCCAGAGCACGAGGGCGCTCTGCTTCGAGCTGCCGAGTGGGGGATCCCCGAGCGCGACCGCGCGCGCACGGGCCGAGGCGAGGCTGTTCGGCGCCTGCTCGAGGGTGACCGTGCGGCCGATCGCGAGGTCGAGCAGGTGCGTGCGGCAGAGTTCGAGCACCGATGCGAAGGGCTCTTCTTGCGCCGCGCGCTCCTTCGTGCTCGGCGTCGTGTCCGCCGCCGCGTCGCCGGATCCGTCCGCCGCGTCGTCCGGTCTGTCCGCTGTATCGCCGCCGTCGGGATCGAGGCGGAGGAGCAGCACGAGCTCGCCGAACCCGGGCCGGCCGGGGATGCCGAGATCCGCGGCAGGAATCGAGAAATGCCGGGGCTCGCTCGCGCGGAAGGCTTTCGCGAACGCCTCGACCCGCTCCGGCCTCCCGCGCGCGAGTGCGGCGCGGACGCTCCGGGGCAGGCGTTCGCCTGGCCAGCACACGCCGAGCGCTGCGGCGGCGTCTTCGGAGCGCCCGCGCGCGATCAGCACGCCGATCCGGGATCGCCGGGCGTGCTCGCGTTCCGCCGCCGCGGCGAGTGCCGCTGCTGCGGCATCGATCCCCGTCGTCGCGTCGTCGGTCGGCGTCGCCCTCGTGGTGCGCGGCATGGATCCTCCCGTCGGTTCACGTCGGTTCACGTCGACGCTGGTCGATCCTCATCAATGCGTGATCCCGAATTGCACATGTTTATCGATCAACTTGTGCAATATTCACCTTACCGGGCGCCGGCCGGAAGCGTAGCCTGAATCGTGTCGAACCTCGGAGGTCATGTGAATCACCCGGATCAGCCCGTGCCCGGCCCGTTGGCCGGGATCCGCGTCGCCGACTTCTCGCGCGTGCTCGCGGGGCCGCACGCGACGATGCTCCTCGCCGACCTCGGCGCCGACTTGATCAAGATCGAGAGCCCCGAGGGCGACGGCACGCGCCAGTGGTCGCCGCCCGTGAACGCGGTCGGCCAGAGCACCTACTTCGCCGGCGTGAACCGGGGCAAGCGTTCGATCGTCTGCGACCTGCGCGCGCCAGAGGGGATCGCCCGTGCGCGCGAGCTCGCGCTCACGGCCGACGTGGTGATCGAGAACTTCAAGCCGGGCACCATGGAGCGGTTCGGGCTCGGGTATGCCGACGTCGCCGCGCAGAACCCCGGCGTCGTGTACTGCTCGATCTCGGGTTTCGGCGATGCCGCCGGGAAGGATCTGCCGGGCTACGACCTGCTCGTGCAGGCCGTCGGCGGGCTCATGAGCATCACCGGGCAGCCGGATGCCGAGGGCGGGCAGCCGACGAAGGTCGGCGTCGCGCTGGTCGACGTACTCACCGCCAAGGATGCCACCGTCGGCATCCTGGCGGCGTTGGCCACGCGCGCTCGCACCGGCCTCGGACAGCGGGTCGAGGTCAACCTGCTCAGCAGCCTGCTCGGCTCACTGGTCAACCAGGCGTCGTCCTTCCTGGCCACCGGCCAATCCCCGGGTCGGATGGGCAACGCGCATCCCTCGATCGCGCCGTACGAGTCGCTGCGTTGCGCCGACGGGGCGATCGCGGTCGCGTGCGGCAACGACGGCCAGTTTGTTCGGCTCTGCTCGGTCCTCGGCTCGCCGCACCTCAGCGCCGATCCACGTTTTGCCACCAACGCGAATCGGGTGCTGAACAGGGCCGCACTCGTGGCTTCCCTCGAAGAGTTGCTCGCCACGAACACCGCGACGCACTGGGTCACCGCTCTCACTGCCGCAGGCCTCCCGGCCGGCCAGGTCGGGGATCTGGCCTCGGCTTTCGAGTTGGCCTCCTCGTTAGGCCTGGACCCGCTCGTCGACGTGGGCTCGCAAGTCCCGGCTCAAGTCCGCAATCCGATCACCTTCTCGGCGACTCCCGTCACCGACTATCGCCCACCCCCGCGCCTCGGCGAGCACGATGATGACGTGCGCCGCTGGCTCACCACCTCACGACAGGAAGACCACTCATGAGCACCTCGACCAAGTTGCCCCCTCTGGACCCGCGTGATCCGGCGGCGCTCAATGATCTCTTCAGTCCTGACGAGTTGGCGGTGGCGGAGTCGGTGCGGCAGTTGTGTGCTGATCATGTCGATCCTTATGTGGCCGATTGGTTCGAGCGTGGCGAGATCGACGACATTCGTGGGCTGGCGCGGGAGTTCGGCAAGCTCGGGCTGTTGGGCATGCATTTGGAGGGGTACGGCTGTGCGGGGATGACCGCGACCGAGTACGGCATCGCGTGTCTGGAACTCGAAGCGGCTGACTCGGGGATCCGGTCGTTGGTGTCGGTGCAGGGGTCGTTGGCGATGTTCGCGATCTGGCGGTGGGGTTCGGAGGAGCAGAAACAGGAGTGGCTGCCCCGGATGGCTACTGGTGAGGCGATCGGCTGTTTCGGTCTGACCGAGCCTGACCATGGTTCGGACCCGGGGTCGATGCGCACCAGGGCACGCCGCGATGGTGTGGACTGGGTTCTGGATGGTCGCAAGATGTGGATCACCAACGGTTCGGTCGCCGATGTGGCGGTGGTGTGGGCCCAGACCGACGAAGGGATCCGAGGTTTCGTGGTCCCGACCGACACGCCTGGGTTCTCGGCGCCGTTGATCAAGCACAAGCTGTCGTTGCGGGCCTCGGTGACCAGTGAACTGGTGCTGGATGGGGTACGGCTGCCCGACAGTGCGGTGCTGCCCGAGGTGGGCGGGTTGAAGGGTCCACTGTCGTGTTTGAACGAGGCCCGGTACGGGATCGTGTGGGGTGCGATGGGGGCGGCGCGGTCGTCGTTGATGGCGGCGCAGACGTATGCCAAGGAACGCACCCAGTTCGGTCGCCCGCTCGGCGGTTTCCAGTTGACTCAGGCCAAGTTGGCCGACATGCACCTGGAATACATCAAGGGTGTCCTGCTCGCGATCCACCTCGGCCGGCGCAAGGACGCCGGCGTGCTGCGTCCCGAACAGGTGAGCATCGGCAAGCTCAACAACGTGACGAAGGCGATCGAGATCTGCCGCACCGCGCGGACGATCCTCGGCGCCAACGGAATCTCGTTGGAGTACCCCGTGATCCGGCACATGAACAACCTTGAGTCCGTCTACACCTATGAGGGCACGAACGAGATGCACACGCTGGTCGTCGGGCAGGCGCTGACCGGGATCGCCGCGTACCGG
>JAGQTL010000266.1 GCA_020439035.1 Leucobacter sp.
ACGGCCGAGACCCCGAGGGGCAGCATCACGGCGGCGTCGAGCACGTCGAGGCCGCGGCGCAGCCGGGGTGAGCGCGGCCGGCGCGAGAGCACGAGCGCGGTGAGCGCGCCGAGGGCGACGGCGAGCAGCGTCGCCATCGCGGCGAAGCCGAGCGAGAGCACGATGGCATCGACGACGCTGCCCTGCAGCGCGCTCCCCGCCGGCGGCACGATGAGGTTCGCGTAGTGCCGCAGGGTCCAGGAGCCGTCGGCGTCGCGCAGGGATCGCACCACGAGCGCGAGCACCGGCAGGGCGTGCAGCAGCAGCGCCGTCGCCGCGAAGCAGAGGATCACCGGGAGGTGCGCCCGCGTCGGGCGCACGGCGGAGCCGGCGAAGGTCATCGCGACCGCCCGCTCGCGCCGGCGGCGCAGGGACGAGGAAACGGCCATCGCAGCCGCGACGATCGCGAACTGCACGAGCGCGAGCACAGCGGCCGACCGCAGGTCGAGGAACTGCACCGCGAGGCGGTAGATCTCGGTCTCGATCGTCGAGAACCGGCGGCCGCCGAGCACGATCACGACGCCGAACGACGTGGCGCAGAAGAGGAAGACGAGCGCTGCCGCCGAGGCGATCGCCGGCGCCAGCGCGGGCAGCGTGATCGTGAACCAGGTGCGCACGGGCCCGGCCCCGAGCGTGCGCGCGGCCTGCTCGGGCCGCGGGTCGAGCTGCGCCCAGAAGCCGCCGACCGTGCGGAGTACGACGGTCACGTTGAAGAACGCGAGCGCGAGGATGATGGCGGTGAAGCTCTGATCGAGCCCGAGGCCGGCGAGCGGGCCGCCCGGGCCGAACAACGCCGCGAACGCGACGCCGACGACCACGGTGGGCAGCACGAACGGCACCGTCGCGAGGGCGCGCAGCACGCCGCGGCCCCGGAACTCGAGCCGGTACAGCACGAAGGCCGCCGGGATGCCGAGCACGAGCGCGACGGCCGTGCCGCCGGCGGCCTGAGCCAGCGTCTGGCCGATCACGCGCCAGGTGCGGACGTCTCCGAAGACCTCGAAGACGCCGCCGATGTCGATCCCGGATCCCCCGGCCGAGCCCTCCGTGAGGCCCGTTGCGATCAGCGCGAGCACCGGCCACAGGAAGAAGAGCGCGAGGAAGCCGAGCGGCAGTGCCGCCGCAAGGCCCCAGGCCAGCGCCGCCGGGCCGCCCCCGCGGCGCCGGGCGGTCACCACCCGACGGTCTCGCTCCATGCCTTCAACCACCGCTCGCGGCTCGCACCGACCTCTGCGGGAGTGAGGTCGTGGGGCGCATCCGGCAGTGCCGCGAAGCGCTCCCAGTCCTCGGGCAGTTCGACGGTCGCATCCACCGGATACATGTACATGGACTCGGGGATGCTCGCCTGGAACTCGGGCGAGAGCAGATACTCGACCACGGCCTCCGCGCCCTCGGGGTTCGCGGCTCCCGCCAGCACGCCCGCGTACTCGACCTGCGTCGTGCACGTGTTCAGCAGCGCCTCGGTGGTCGAGCGCGTGCCGTCGTCGCTCAGCGTCCACGCCGGCGAGGTGCTGTAGGAGAGCACGATCGGGAAGGTTCCGTCACCGCCGCCCTGCGTGAACTGGCCGTTGTAGGCTTCGCTCCAGCCCGGCTCGATGCGGACGCCGTTCTTCACGAGCCGCTCCCAGTACCCCAGGTACCCGGGATCGCCGAACGCGGCGACCGTGCCCGTGAGAAACGCCGCACCGGTCGTCGACGCAGTCGGATCGATCACGACCGTGAGGCCCGCATACGCGGGATCGAGCAGGTCGTCGTAGCTCGCGGGAGGCGCCACCTCGTGCGCGGCGAACCAGTCCGTGTCGACGTTGATGCAGATCGCGCCGAGATCGACGGGGATCATCGGAAACGTCGTGCTCTCGGAGGCCTGGCCGCCGGCGACGAACTGCGCCGTGGCGATGGACGCCGCCCGGTCGGGCAGCGCGCGGGGGCGGATCGGCACGACCACGTCGTTGTCGATCAGGCGCGAGGCGAAGGTGTCGTTCACGCCGAAGAAGGCGTCGGCGATCGGGGCGCCCTTCGTGAGCACGAGCGTGTTCGTGAGCTCCCCGCCATCGCCCGAGGTGAGCACGTGCACGTCGTAGCCCGTTGCCGCGCTCGCCGCCGCGGCGAAGGCGTCACCGTCGACGAAGCTGTCGTGGACCACGAGCGTCACCTCGGTCGGGGCGGACCCCTCAGCCCCGGCCGACCCGCTTCCGTCGGCAGGTGCGAGGTCGCAGCCCGCGAGCGAGAGGCTGAGCGCAGTGACAAGCACGAGGCCAAGCCCTGCCGTGCCGATCCCTCGGGATCGACGTGTGTGGATGTGCGGGGTGCGCGCGCGCATACGGTTCCTTCCTCCGCTGGCATGACCCAGATCAGGTTGAACGGTCAGAACTCGCGAAGTTCACTCTCAGTCCGCCGCGCGCGGACTCCCGTGGATTGCGCTGCTCAGTCTAGCGCATGCGGGGCCGACTCGTCGCCCGCGGCGGGATCGGCACCCGGCCCGCGCTCGCGGTACGGATCGTGATCCATGGCCGACGTCTCACCGAACCCGAGATCGAAGAACCCCCGGGCGCCACCTGCGGAGGGGGCGCCGTCGGTGTCGGCAGCACCCGCGCCCGCCGCCCCGGGGACGCCTGCCGCGAGATCCGCACCGCCGACGCGAGCGTTCGCCCCCGCGCCGTCCTCGCCGCGCGCGCCCCACCGCCCCGCGCGTCCGCGGGAGCGCGTGAGGTCGAGGCGGCTGGCGAGCACGCCGGGAACGAGGCCGAGCGCGAGCTCGAGCGCGATCAATCCGCCGGCCCGCCACGGGTCGGCCCCGGTGAGCTCGAGGCGGCCGGGGCCGATCGCCCCGTGCGCGAGCCCGCTCACCGCGACAACCGCGAGGCCCGCGAGCGCGGCGGCGATGACCGGCACGGCGATCGAGGCGCCGAGCGAGCCGCGGCGCAGATCGCCGAGCGCTCCGCTGACGACGCCGATCGCGGCGCCCAGCAGCACGACGAGTGCGGGGGCGAGCCCTCCGGCCCATCCCCAGCCGCCCGGCAGCGCGCCGAACAACGGGAATGCCGGCAACGGCCCGAGCAGCGTCTCGAACGGCGTCACCGACGTGCCGATCCCGACGGCGAACCCAGCACCGCTGAACCACGCGATCGCCCATGCGAGCGCCACGGGAAGCACGGCGAGGCTGAGTAGGAAGACCATGATGAGGCCCAGAACGTCGAGCTGCAGCTGCTGGCTGAGCGTGATGATGTCGACGTAACCGACAACGAGCGAGACGGCCACTCCGACGCCCGCGAGGCCAGTGACGGCGAGCACGCAGATCGCCGTGAGCCGGAGCGCGGCAGCCGCGTGCCCCGGCAGCGCCGAGGCCCAAAGTGGGTTGACCCGCGCAGCGGTACGCTGCAGCGCGCGCACGGTCGCCCGCCACCAGGCGTCGCCCGCGCCGGCCGAGCGCAGCACGAAGCCGGTGGCCGAGCAGGCGCCGAAGGCGAGCGCGGGGATCACGACGGACGGCCAGAAGCCCCAGGCGTGCAGCGAGGCGCCGAGCAGCGAGATCGCGGCCGCCGCCGCCGCGAATCCGACCATGCCTCCGAGCACGCCGGCGCCTCCGGCGCCTCCGCGCGCCGCGAACCGCCGGCCCGCGCGCGCCGCGAGACTCGCGGTGAGGATCGTGAGCCCGAGCGGCGCGAGGGAGACCGTGAAGCTCAGCGGTTCGGCCGCCAGCCCGAGCGACTGCGCCGATTCCGCATCCAGGGCGAGCGCGAGCGGCACGAAGTGCGCGAGCGACCACCCCGCGGCGGCGGCGGCGAAGACCGCGCGCGGATCGGCTGCGAGGCCGAAGCCCAGCCACCAGATCAGCAGCGCGGGCACGGCGACGATCGCGAAGCCGGCGACGGCGATGGCGACCGCCTCGATCGCGGCGATCACCGCCGTCAGCACTGCTCTCATCGGGTCAAGGGTAGGGCATGCGGCTGCCGGGATCCCGACCCCGCGCCGCATGCCCCGAACCGCATGAGCCGTTCGGGCGCGCGGGCGATCACCGAGATCGCTCCTGTATGCCCGAACGGCTCATGCTCGACGCACTGCGTGCGCGTCTATCGCGCGGCGTACGCCTCGCGCAGCAACTCGGCTGTCTCGGTCGGGGTCTTGCCGACCTTCACCCCTGCGGCCTCGAGCGCTTCCTTCTTGGCCTGAGCGGTGCCGGCCGAACCCGAGACGATGGCACCCGCGTGGCCCATGGTCTTGCCCTCGGGCGCTGTGAACCCGGCGACGTAGCCGACGACCGGCTTCGTCACGTTCGCCTTGATGAACTCGGCCGCGCGCTCCTCGGCGTCGCCGCCGATCTCGCCGATCATCACGATCGCCTCGGTCTCGGGGTCGGCCTCGAACGCCGCAAGCGCATCGATGTGCGTCGTGCCGATGACCGGGTCGCCGCCGATGCCGATGGCGGTCGAGAACCCGAGATCGCGCAGCTCGTACATCATCTGGTAGGTGAGCGTACCCGACTTCGAGACGAGGCCGATGGGCCCCTTGCCCGTGATCGTCGCGGGCGTGATGCCGGCGAGCGCCTCGCCCGGCGTGATGATGCCGGGGCAGTT
>JAGQTL010000267.1 GCA_020439035.1 Leucobacter sp.
CCGTGGTGTAGCCGCGGTCGAGCAGAGCCTCGGTGATGAACTTGAGCGCGTCGAGGACAGCGATGGCCGCGGACGACCGCAACCGGACGCCGGGACGTAGTGCGACCCCAGCGACCAACTGTGGGATGGGCGCGCCGTCGACGGGCGGAATGTAGGTGGCCACGTGTGCCTCGTAGCCAAGGTGCAGTTCGGTCGGGCGCCGGCTGGTGGCGGTGCGGTGTCCCCACTTGGCGTCGTGGTCGATGGACCAGAAGGCGCGCCCCTGCGCGTCGACCCGTTTCCTATGTGGTCGAGTGTGGCTCTCGATGTCAGTTCCGTCGATGGCGACACCCGTAGGACGCTCGAACTCGGTCGGGATGCTGGCTTGGACGAGCTCAGTGAGGATCTCGTCAAGGTTGACCGGAACGTACGGGCAGCCGTCAGGGCAGGGAAGGACCTCCCCGGTGCTCTCGTCTGCTTCCAGATCGTGATCGTGCGCCATCAGGAAGCCGCGTTCGAGAACGCGGCGGATGGCCCGCCATCCGGAGTGAACTCGCTTGTAGCGGATTCGGTCGCAGGCGGGGATCCCCAGGCGAAGGAGATCATCTCGCGTGAGCGTCTTCAGCGACGCGCAGACGCCGGAGGTGGTCATGGCGTGCGGCCGGCTCGTGGCGTGGAAGACGAACGCGGCGAACACGGCATCGAGCGGGATCATTCGTGGCCGTCCCGTCCGTTGCTCTGCGGCAGCGACGATCTGGGCGACGACATCGCTGTTGGCAACGGCACGGGCCCGGCTGATCCGCTGCGCGATCATCATCGGGTTCGCGGGTGTCGCGTCCTGGCTCAACCTCGCTCGCTCATGGGGCTCGCGATGCTTGCGTCGCCGGGTCATTTGCGAGCCGCCTTGGGGAGGAGCTCGCTCCACGCGGTTGCCGGGGCGAAGGCGGCGAGGTACCCGAGCATCTTCCACGAGCTCACGCCAGCGAGGTTCATGACGTCGTTGATTTGCATCCCCGCGCGTAGGTGCGCCAGCGCCCATGTCGCTCGCAGCCGGTGGGTGCGCAATGGTGGGCAGTCGGCCGGCAACTCGGCGCGCTGAAGTAGATGCGATAGTCGTGACCGATCCCATTGCGGGGCGATGAAACCGAGGATGGTCGAGCCAGGGTCATCCGCGGCGATCCGCGCAATGACCTCGTCATGCGGAGCCGTGACTGGGACTGTTCGTGCGTGTTCTCCGGGGATCCGCACGCAGACGTAGCCCTGGTCGACGACGACGTCCTCTGTGGTGAGCGACCACGCCTCCTTCGGATAGACCCCCACCCCGAGCCCGAGGGCCAGCAGCGCTTCGAGCCGGCGGGCCTGCACCGGGGTGCGCTGCTGCTGGCTCACCTCGAGGAGTCGGGCAACCTCGGCGTCGGTGTAGGGGACGATCGAGTAGCCGCCCCGCATTCGCGGCGGCTCTGGCTCCCACGGCGCCTTGCGCGTCAGGGCGCGGCTGAACCGCCTGAGATCGGCTCTCCTGGTTGCGCGCGAGGGCTCGCTGAGGTGGGCGGCGCCGACGGCGATGTACCGGTCGATGACGTCCGGGGTGAAGATCCGCTCCCGATCCAGCGGGAGTCCTTCGCGGTGCGCCCAGGACACGACCTGCGAGAGCGTTCGCATCGCCTCGACTGCGCGGCGGTCGTCCTTCGGGTGCAGATCGAGGGCCAGCGATCGGGTGAAGTGGGCGATCGGCTCCCAGTCCTCGGTGCGGAGGGCTTGAGGGACGTAGGAGTCGACGCTGCGGCGCGCCAACTCGGCGGCGTGCTTGACGCACAGAGTTCTGGAAGTGCAGTCTGGGCATG
>JAGQTL010000022.1 GCA_020439035.1 Leucobacter sp.
TCCAGACCGCGAACCTCGCGCTCGATACGGCGGATCGTCTATGGATCCCGGTCAAGCGCTCCTGGCGTTTGAACGAGCGCCACTACGGTGCTCTGCAGGGGCTCGACAAGGCCGAGACGCTCGAGAAGTACGGCGAGCAGCAGTTCATGGAGTGGCGGCGCTCGTTCGACACGCCCCCGCCCGTGCTCGACGATGCGAGCGAGTGGTCGCAGGCGAACGATCCGCGCTACGTGGGCATCGACGGCGAGCGCCCCCGCACCGAGTGCCTGAAAGACGTGATCGCGCGCCTGCTGCCGTACTGGGAGGGTGAGATCCTGCCCGATCTGAATGCGGGCAGCACCGTGCTCGTGACCGCGCACGGCAACTCGCTGCGCGCGCTCGTGAAGCATCTCGACGGCATCAGCGACAGCGACATCGCGGCGCTGAACATTCCCACGGGCATGCCGCTGGTCTACGAGATCGAGGCGAACGGCATGCCTGCCGGGCCCGGGCGGTACCTCGATCCCGAGGCCGCCGCCGCCGGCGCCGCCGCGGTCGCGGCGCAGGGCAAGCACTGACCGCGGTCGGCGGGCCGCGCACCCGTCGCCCGATCCGCGTGCGAGGCGGTGCGCTCGCGCGGTGAACGCGCCCGTGCGCGTGGCGCGTGGCCCGCCGGTTCAGGCGCGGGCGATGAGCGCCGTGGCGATGGCCGCGATGCCTTCGCCGCGCCCGGTGAAGCCGAGCCCGTCGCTCGTGGTCGCGCCGATGGTGACCGGGGCGCCGACGAGCGCGCTCAGCACCGACTCGGCTTCGGCGCGGCGCGGCGCGAACTTCGGCCGTTGCGCGACCACCTGCACCGAGACGTTGATCGGCCGCCAACCCGCCTCGACGAGCTTGTGCAGAGCGAGCCCGATGAACTCCGTGCTCGCGGCTCCGGCGGTCTCGGGCAGGTCGACCCCGACCAGCCCGCCGATATCGCCGAGCCCGGCAGCGGAGAGCAGCGCGTCGACGATGGCGTGGCAGGCGGCATCGCCATCGCTGTGCCCCGAGAGCCCGGGCTCACCCGGCCAGTCGAGCCCGGCGAGGCGCAGCGGCCGGGTCCGATCGTAGGCGTGCACGTCGACGCCGGTGC
Source organism: Leucobacter sp. (assembly GCA_020439035.1). Taxonomy (GTDB): domain Bacteria; phylum Actinomycetota; class Actinomycetes; order Actinomycetales; family Microbacteriaceae; genus Leucobacter. The sequence continues at coordinate 1,112 of JAGQTL010000022.1, forward strand.
CGACGCGGACGTCGAGCGTCAATCGATCCCCCGGAGCAGTCGTTCGAACTCGTCGAGTCCGTCGGCATGCTCGGTTGCGGTGCCAGCATCGGGGTCATCGGCCGCTGGGGATTCGGCCGCTGCGGATTCGGCCGCCTCGGGTTCGGTTGCCTCAGATTCGGCCGCTGCGGGTTCGGCCGCCTCGGGTTCGGATGCCTCGGATTTGGCTGCCTCGGCGGGGAGATTCGGCTCCGCGGCAGCCGGGGCCGGTGGCAGCTCGATCGGCGTCAGCGACCCCTCGCCGTCCTCCGCTTCGGTGGACGTCCAGTCGACCGCGGCCTCAAACTCCACCGATCCCTCGGGTTTCTGCGTCGGAACCTCCGCCCGGGCCTCCGGGGCAGGGTCTTCCGGAGCCCCGTCTTCCGTGGCCTCGGCTTCCGTGGCCTCGATTTCCTGCGCCTCGGCAGCCTGTTCGGTCGGCGCGGCCTCGGGCTCCGGCTCGTCGATCATCTCCGAGGCCGGTCCGGGCTGGTCAGCTTCGGCGCCGGGATCCCCGGCGGTGCCGGCCGTGGCTCCGAGCAGCCCGTGCAGCATCAGCAGGTCCTCGCGCGTCGTGAGCTTGTGGGAACGGGGATCGCCCGTGATCGTGCGCACGGTGCCGCCGAAGCGCTGCACCACCTCGGCGTCGTCGGTCGGCGCGTCGTTCGCCGGCGCTTCGCCCGACTCAAGCGCCTGCGCGCTCTCGTGAGCTGCGGCCAGCACTTCGAACGGGAAGCCCTGCGGGGTCTGCACGGCCACCAGGATGCGGCGATCGGCCGTCGAGCGCACGGTTCCCGAGGCGTCGACGCGCTTGAGCGTGTCGACGACGGGCACGGCGGGAATCACGCCGTCGCCGGTGCGCTGCACCTCGTCGGCGACGCGTTCGAATACGGACGCGGGCGCCAGCGGCCGGGCGGCATCGTGCACGAGCACCGTCTCGATGCCCTCCCGGAGCGCGTCGAGCCCCTTCCGCACGGATTCGTGCCGTTCGCGGCCGCCGCCGACCACCGAGAGCTGCCAGGCGCTTCCGGCCGGCACTGCCGCTTCGGCGAGCTCCAGGGCTTCCGCGGCCAGGTCTTCCGGCACGACGAGCACGAGGTGGCCGGGGCGATCGAGCGACACGACGGTGCGCACGGCATACTCGAGCAGCGGGTGCCCGTCGAGGTCGACGAAGGCCTTCGGGCGATCGGCGCCGAGCCGCTCACCCCTGCCTGCGGCGACGATCACGACGCCGAGCGATGCGAGATGCGTGTGGGTGACGGCTGTATTCATGGCTCGGCTGTCCTTGACTCGAGACTCGGAGGCGGGAGGGGGCGCGGGGACGAGCCGCCGACTGCGGATCGCGCTCGATCTAGAGCGCGAGCACCTCGTCGACCATGGCGGAAGCCTGCTCCTCGTCGGTGTTCTCGGCGAGCGCCATCTCCGAGACGAGGATCTGGCGCGCCTTCGCGAGCATGCCCCGCTCGCCCTGCGAGAGCGATCCCGTGTCTTGCATGCGACGCGACAGGTCGCGCACGACCTCGCTGATCTTGAGGATGTCGCTCGACGTCAGCTTCTCGCCGTTCGCCTTGAAGCGGCGCGACCAGTTCGAGGGCTCCTCGGTGAAGGGGGTGCGCAGCACCTCGAACACCTTCTCGAGGCCCTCCTTGTCGATCACGTCGCGCACGCCGATCAGGTCGCAATTGTCGATCGGGACGACGATGGTGAGATCGCCGGGGCCGACGAGCGCCTGCAGCTTCACGCACATCTTGTCTTCGCCGCCGAGCTTGCGGTTCTTGATCTCGATGATCTTCGCTGCGCCGTGATGGGGGTAGATGACGGTCTCTCCGACCTCGAACTGCATCGAGTTAGCTCCTTGTGTGGCTTATATCAGGCGAACATCAAGAATACCACACCACGCGCCGCGAAAGCCGGGAGCCCGAGGGACGTCTCGGCCCGTTGCGCTTCGGCCCGGTCGCCGTCCGCGCCGAAGATCATAGTATGCTGGGAATGACCAAGCGCTGCTTTCGGCGCTTCGGCGCGCCCGCTTCGCACGGAGGACACATCTTGAAGGCTCGTTTCGTCTCGTCACTCGCACTCGCGGCAGCTCTTGCCCTCGGCGCCACCGGTTGCGGCATGTTCGCACCGCAGGGCACCACCGATCCCTACGCCCCGAGCGACGGCATCGAACTCACGATCGACAGCATCGATGTGCGCAACCTCCTGCTCGTCGGCGACGCGGCCGCCGAGAACTTCAACGTCGTCTTCACCGCGGTGAACCGAGGTGACGTGGCCGAGCAGCTGAACATCACGTTCGTGGATGACTCGGGTACGAAGAATGCGAAGGCGCAGTTCGCGGTCGCGCCCGGCACCAACGTGTTCGGCGAGCTGAACCAGGCCGTCTCCGCGACGGGCGGCACCGGGGCGCAGATCGTCTCGATCCCAGGCCTCGCGATCGGCGCGACCGTCACGGCGTACGTGCAGGTCGGCACGGGCCAGGAGGTCGAGCGACAGGTTCCCGTGCTCGACGGCACGCTGGCCGAGTACGCGCCGCTCGTGCCGCAGGTGGCCGTCGCGTCCTGAACGATCCGAACAGACGATCCGAACAGCGGATGCGCGTGAGGCCCCGGGGAACTCCCCGGGGCCTCACTCGCATCCGCCCGCGGCTCAGCGGTTCGCGCGCGGTATCGCGCTGAAGTCCCCCGGGTTGTGCAGGCCCGGCTCGACGAAGCCGTCGAGATCGTACGACGCCATGAACTCCTCGGCGTAGGCGCGGGAGGCACCCAGGCTTCCGTCCGCCTCGTGCAGGCCGAGGATGTCGAGGTACGTCTTCTCGGGCTGACCCCAGTAGTTGAGCTCGTAGAGCTCGTGGCGGGCTCCGAACTCGCTGCCGATCGCGTCCC
>JAGQTL010000023.1 GCA_020439035.1 Leucobacter sp.
CCGAACTCGCTGCCGATCGCGTCCCAGAGCGCCTTCATCACCTTCGAGCGGTCGAGCGCGGTGAGGCCGCCCGATCCTCGCAAGAACCGGTCGAGATCGCGACGGATCTCAGGCACCTGGAAGTCGCTCGAGTGCGAGTTCAGGTAGATGAGCCCCGACGCGATGATCGTCTCGATGATCTGGCGCATCCGGCTGTAGTAGCCGGGTGCGGCCGCCGCGTAGCTCAGCGCGTAGCGCGTGTTGGGCAGCAGGCTGCCGCCGAAGCCCTCCGTTGCGCCCTCGATCATGCCGTCGCGCATCCCGGAGACCAGATCCTTGAAGGCGAGCAGCTCGCCGAGCTGCGCCTGCACGCCGCGGAAGCCGCCGGCGCCGGTGACATCGAGCGCCTTCGAGACGAGCCCGATGATGAAGTCGAGCTTGGCCTCGAGCCGGGTCGAGGCCTGGAATGCGGCGCGCGGCCCCCAGCTGTAATCGCCGGCGTTGAACTGGAACACGGTTTCGGGATCGTAGGCGAGCACGTTCTCCCACGGGATGAGCGCGCGGTCGAACACGAGGATCGCATCGTTTTCATCGAAGCGGCTCGAGAGCGGGTAGTCGAACGGACTCGAGGCCGCCGCCGCCGCGAACTCGTAGGAGTGGCGCGAATACAGCTTCACGCCGGGGGCGTGGAGCGGGGCCATGAAGATGAGGGCGAACTCCTTCGACGCCCGGGGGCCGATGTGCGAGACATAGGTGTACTGCGTGAGCGCTGCACCGGTCGCCACGACCTTGGCGCCGCTCACGATCAGGCCCGAGTCGGTCTCCTCGTCGACGTGGACGAAGACGTCCTTCGCATCCTCCATTCCGCGCGCGCGGTCCACGGGCGGGTGAACGATCGCATGCCCCACGTGCAACAGTTCCTCCTGCACGCGGCGGTACCAGTACCGGGCGTTCGGCGCGTACTCGCCGAAGAAGTCGGGATCCGCCCCGAGCATCGTGATGAGCGACGCCTTGTAGTCGGGGGTGCGCCCCATCCAGCCGAACGACTGGCGCTGCCAGTGCTCGATCGCGATCTTGCTCGCGACGAGATCCTCCCGGACCCGCGGCACCTTGAAGAAGGCGTGGGTATGGCCGCCGTTGCCCGTGTCGGTGGGGGAGGCGGCCGGGTCGTTCGGATCCTGGATCGAGTCGAAGAGGCGCGAAATCGAGGCCGCGGAATTGCGGTACGCGGGATGCTTCGTCACATCCTTGATGCGCTCGCCGTAGATGTAGATCTCGCGGTCGTCCTGCAGGCTCGCCAGGTATTCGGCCCCCGTCTGCGGCCGATCGGATGCGCCCGAGGCGAGTGGGGTGTCGGTGTGTGCCAAGTCGGTTCCTCCATCGCTCACCGCCTCGCCGGCCATCGGCGAGGCTTGTGTTGATCGTTCGATAAGAACGCTAGTACATAACGATGGATATTGCGATACCCGTGCTGTTCGGCCGGATATTGGCAAGAAGTAAAAGTGAACAGTTGTTCTTAGTGGAGGTCGCCGTTCGAGAGGATCCGCCGAATCTCCGGCTCGATGTCCGCGGCGAACACCATCGTGTCGAAGACCGCCGACTGCATGCAGACGCCGTCGAAGAGATACCCGAGCGTGCTCGCGGTGAGCGGATCGGTGTGCTGCGCCAGCAGTTCGACGAAATCGACCGACCACTGGCGGCTCTCGTCGCGGAGTGAGTCGTCGCGCAGGGCGCGCAGGTAGAGTTCGTGCTCCGTCACGAGCTGGCCGTGCTGCCGCACCGTCAGCTGTTCGACCAGTTGCGCGACCCCCTCCGCCAGCCCGTGCTCGGCGACGGCATTCGAGAGGAACGCGATCGACGTGTCGCGGCTCCGCTCGCGTGCGGCGCGTACCACCGCGCGCAGGAGGCCCGCCTTGTCGGCGAAGTGGTAGGTGATCGATCCGAGCGGCACGTCGGCCATCCGCGCCACCGCGCGGAACGTCAGGCCATCGATCCCCGAGTCGTCGACGACGCGGAGCGCCGCGGCGACGATGCGGTCGCTGCGATCGGGATCGTACCGGCGCGTCCCGTGGACTCTCGGGCTGGTCATGACCCCCAAGTGTACGAGGCGGGTGCGTGATCGGCGGATCGCGAGGCCCCGCGTGTGCGGCAGCCGACCCCGACGCTCTAGGCTGAGAGGGTGAAGCAGCGCATTTACGACACCCGGCAGCAGGCCGTCGTCGGCTTCGAGCCCCGCGTCGCGGGCGAGGTCGGCATGTACGTCTGCGGTCCGACCGTGCAGTCGGCGCCCCACATCGGCCACCTGCGCAGCGCGCTCGTCTACGATCAGATCCGCCGCTGGTTCGCGGCGACCGGCAGCCGGGTCACGATGATCCGCAATGTCACCGATATCGACGACAAGATCCTCGACAACGCCCGCTCGGCCAAGGAGCAGGGCGGTCACGAGCCCTGGTGGGCCCTCGCATACCGGGTCGAGCGCGAGTTCACCGCGGCCTACGATGCGCTCGGGATCCTGCCGCCGACCTACGAGCCGCGCGCGACGGCGAACATCTCGGAGATGGTCGCCCTGATTGAGCGACTGATCGAGCGGGGGCACGCGTATCAGGCGAAGGACGGCACCGCGAGCGTCTACTTCGACACGGCATCCTGGCCGGCGTACGGCGCGTTGACGCGCCAGCAGCGGGATCAAATGGAGGATGCGGCGGACAGCGACCCCGCGACCGCCGCGGGCAAGCGCGATCCGCGCGATTTCGCGCTGTGGAAGGCGCATCGCGCGCACGAGCCGGCATCCGCATCGTGGCACTCGCCCTGGGGCCCCGGTCGGCCTGGCTGGCACATCGAATGCTCGGCCATGGCCACGCGCTACCTGGGCGAGGAGTTCGACATCCACGGTGGCGGCCTCGACCTTCGGTTCCCGCACCACGAGAACGAGCTCGCCCAGTCGACCGCGGCGGGCCACGGGTTCGCGCGGCACTGGATCCATAACGGCCTCGTGAACACCGGCGGGCAGAAGATGTCGAAATCGCTCGGCA
>JAGQTL010000268.1 GCA_020439035.1 Leucobacter sp.
CGAAGGCGTCTTCGACATGGCCACCGGAGAGGTCGAGATCGGCCACGCGCAGCTGGGCCGCAGCGTCGGACGGATCCTCGGCCGCCGCCCGCCGGACCGCGTCGGCATCGGCGCCCTCGAGCCGGTGCAGCAACCGCGTCTGCGCGAGTGCCGCGTGGGCCTCATGATCGGCCGGAGCCTTGGCGAGCACGTGCTCCCAGGCCGTAATCGCCCCCGCGTAATCGCCGCGCTCGAGCGCGGCGAGCGCCTCTGCGTGCGCCGGGTTGTCCCGCGGCTCGGGCTCCGGAACGGCGGTGTCGCCGTCCATCTCGGGAGCATGCACGCGGCCGGCCACACCCTGCTGCTCGGCGAGCTCGAGCAGCTGTCCGAACACGTCGCGCACCTGCGCCTCGGGCATCGCCCCCTGGAAGAGCGGCAGCGGCCGACCGGCGATGATCGCGGCGACCGCCGGGATCGACTGCGCCTGAAATGCCTGCGCCAGATTCGGGTTGGCATCGACGTCGATCTTCGCGAGGATCACGCGCCCGCCGAGCTCGCGGGTCACACGTTCGAGGATCGGCCCGAGCGTCTTGCACGGCTGGCACCATTCCGCCCACAGATCGATCACCACGGGCACGACGCCCGAGAGCTGCACGATCTGATCGAAGCCGCGCTCATCGACGTCGATCACCAGCGCGGGCACGTCGACCTGCTGCGGGGCGCCTCCGGGTGCGCCCGGTGCACCCGTCGCGCCCGCTGCGCCCGTCCCCGCCCCAGGCCCCGCGGATCCGGCTCTCGCCTGCGCCGCCGCGGCGAGCTGACTGAGATCGACGCCGCCGCCCGGGAGACGTTCTGGAATCTGCTGTGACATGCCTACTTCTTTCCCGCCCCGACGAGCTCGGTCGTGTACCCGAGCAGTTGGATCCGTTCGTCGCTCGACTCGCTCGGCACGAAGAAGAGCAGCTGGTGGGCCACCTGGCTCACGATCTGCTTCTGCGCGCCCTTCAGGCCCGAGAGCGCCGTGACCGCGCCGACGGCCTTCGGCTGATACTTTCCGCTCTGCTTCTCGATGCGGGATTCGAGCACCGTGGTGCTGACAAGCGCTCCCCCGACTCCGGTGGAGAGGCTCACGATCGCCGTCTCCGCCTGCTTGGCCGTGACCGAGTATTTGACGTCGTAGCCGTCCTTCTTCGCGGCCTTCTTCGCCGCCGCGACCCAGGCGGCGCCGCTCTTCTCGATGATCGTGTCGTTCTCGAGATCGAAGTGCCGTGCCTGCTTCGCCTTCTTCCCGCCGACGAGCACCTTGGCGTAGGCGGAGCCGACCTGGCCCGGCATGAGCGCCAGCGTCTGCATGTCGTCGGGCAGGCGCGCCGTACCCTCATCGACCGGCGCGGCGCTCGGCATCGAGATCCCGCCGCGCAGCGCAAACAGGCGCGTGACCAGATAATTCTCGTGCGGGTTCCGCTGCACGAGGACCATGGCGAGGGAGGGCGACGCCGGCGGTTCGACCGTGGGCGCGGCTGCCTCGGGATCGGCCTGCTCCGCATCGGCCTCCGAGCTTTCGGCGTCCTTCTTCTCGGCGGCCGCCGCTTTCTCGGCCTTCTTCTTCTCGGCCGCCGCCTCTTTCTCGGCCTTCTTCTCGGCCTTCTTCTCCGCCTCGTCGATCACCCAGGCCGGCGGCGCGGAGGCCACCGTGACGAACACGGTGCGCGGCCAGCCGTCGGTGCTCTGCACGAGTTCGTAGCCGAGCTGCTCGTCCGTGATCCGCGGGAGCACGACCTCGTAGTCCTTCTCCTTCTTGCGAATCTGGTAGTGCTTCGAGCGCTGCGTGTAGGCGTCGTCGGTGAAACGGCTCTTCAGCAGCTTCTTATCGAGGGCCTCGTCGGCCTCATCGGCGACGGCGACGATATCGGCGATGATCCGGTCGATCTGCGCTTGCGAGACCGGCACCGGTGCGACATCCGGAGCTGCCTGGTCGCCGGTTTCGGAGGCGGCCGGCTCGGACTTCGCCGGGAACTCCGGCCAGTAGCTCGACGAGCAGCCGCTGAGCACGAGCAGGCCGGCGAGCCCGAGACTCGGCAGCACGAGACGGCGGGGGGCGGCTCCGCGGGCCGCCGTGCCGTTGGCCGCCGTGCCGCCAGTCGCCGTGCCGCGGCGCTTCGGCGGATCCTGCCGAGCGCCGCGCGAGAAGATGTTCCGGATGCCGAGGAGCGGGCCCGAGCGCCCGCGACGGGGGCCGAGCCCGCGGCGATCATGATCGACCGCCAGCAGGTAGAGCACCAGCCCGAGCACGGCGAACAGGCCTCCGGCGGCGAGGAGGGGGCCGGCCCAGGGGGTCCGGCCGCTCTGCACCCAGGCGACGGACACGCTTCCGCCCGCCTCGAGATCGATGAGCATCGACTGGGTCGGCAGCAGCGCGACCGGCGCGCGGCCACTGCCCTGTTCGGCAAGCCAGAGATCGCTGTCACGCGGGTCGAGCGACGCGAGCTGATCCTCATCGAGATCGGAGGCCTCGCCCCGCACCAGCCGGCCACTCAGCCGGCCTGCCGCATCGTCGGCCGTGAGCACCACGTGGTCGAGCGGTGCGAGCCAGGCCTCGATGTCGTTCGTCGAACCGATGGCCGCGAACGCGTCGCTGCCGCCGAGGACCAGGTTGGCCTGTCCGGCGACCTCGGAGAACTGATCCGCCGCGATCACGGCGTACCGCGCGCCCGGCGCATCCGGCGAGCCGTAGACGATCTCCGCCGGACCGGCGAAGACCGTTCGCTGGCCGATGCCGAGCAGCAGCAGGAGACCCGAGATCACGAGCGAAGCAATGGCAAGGCCGAATCGCACGGGCCGCCCCCTCACACATTCATCACATCAGTGCGCCCGGTTCGCCCTCGCGAACCCGCACGCGGAAATCGACTGTCAGCCAACAACGCTACCCGAGCTTGCCGTGACGCGCTGCCAGGGAGCACCTCGGCCCGATCGAATCGTCGGATTCGGCAGGTTCTCCCCGGGCTCGGCTGGCTAAGATGAATGATCGGGAAACGTCGGGCGCCCGGCCTTGTCGTGCGCCCACCCGTGACCCTCCGGAGGACTTGTGAGCGAAGCAGAGACCCACTTCTCGACCGCGATGCGCGGGTACAACCGGTCCGAGGTGGATGCCCGGGTGTCAGCCCTGGGCCAGCACATCGCGACGCTCCAGACGCACGTCACGTCGCTGCAGGCCGCCTACCAGCGGGCGACCGAGGACGGCGATGCGCAGCGCGCGCTCATCGCGGATCTCCAAGCGCAAGTGGCGGAGCTCGGAGCGAGCGGGTATTCGGGGCTCGGGCTGCGCGTCGAGAAGAGCCTCAAGGTCGCCGAGGATCACGCCCAGAACCTGATGGCGCAGGCCGATATCGACGCGGAGAAGCTCCGCCGCAGCACGGAGGCCGAAGTCGAACGGCTGCTCAGGCAGGCCCAGGAGCGCGCGGATCAGACACTTGCCTCGGCTAATGAGCGGGCCGGCGAGATGCTCGCGAAGGCGCGCACCGAGGCCGAACGCCTGAGCGCCGATTCGCAGACGGATGCGCAGCGGCGCCAGCAGCAGGCCGAGGAGACGGCCGCGCTGCTCGAGAGCTCCAGCCGCAGCGAGAGCACGGCAGCGCTCGAGAGCGCGCAGGCCGAGGCGCGCGCGCTGCTCGCCGAGGCGCGCGCCGAGGCCGACCGGCTCACCGGCTCGGCACGTGCGGAGGCGGCCGAACTGCGCGAGCGGACCGAGCGCGAGGCGGCCGAACTCGCGGCGCGCGACGAGACGATGCGCCGCGAGTACGAGCTCGAGCGCACGCGGCTGCAGACGGATGCCGACGAAGCCCGGGCGAGCTTCGAGGCCCAGGCACAGCGCGACGAGGCCGAGCACACCGAACGCTACGCCGCGCGCGAGCGCGAGCTCGGCACCGAGATGGACGCGCTCCGCCGCACGCTGACCGACGAGATCGAAGTGCTTCGGGCGCGCATCGCGCAGGAGCGGGCCGAGCACGACCGCGCGCTCGCCGAGGAGCTCACGACGCACCAACAGCGGCTCGACGCCGCCGAATCGGCGAGCGCCGCGCGCATCGCGCAGGAGCGGGCCGAGCACGAGGCCGCCGCGCAGCGCGCGCGCACCGCCCAGGAGCAGGAGCTCGCCGGCCTGGCCGCCCGGGCCGAGCACGACCGCGACGCGCTCGCCGAGCGAACCGCGGAGGAGCTCGCCGCGCGGCGCGCCCAGCAGGAGCAGCAGCTCGCCGCCGCACTCGCGCAGCATCGGCTCGTGATCGAAGACGAGCTGGCCGAGCACGGCACGCTGCTCGCGCGGGAGCGCGAGGCGCAGGAAACCCGGCTGAGCCGAGAGCTCAGCGCGCAGCAGCGCACCTCGGAGGCGGAAGCGGCGCGGATCGTCGCCGAGAGCGAGGCCTACGCCGAACGGATCGCGCGCGAGCGCGAGGAGCACGATCAGCGCCTCGCCCGGGAACGCGTCGAGCACGAGGCGCGAATGGCGAACGAGCGCGAGGCCCACGAGCAGGCGCTCGCCGACGAGCTGCAGGAGCACCGCGAATCGCTCGCGGCCGCGCGCGCCGCGCAGGAGAAGGCGCTCGCCGAGGAGCGCACCGGGCAGGAGCTGCGGCTCGCCGATGAACGCGACGAGCACGCCGTGCTCATCGCGCACGAGCGGGGCGAGCACGAGGCCGCACTCACCGGGGAGCGCGCTCGGCACGACGATCGTTTGGCTCTCGCGCTCGCCGACCACGAGCAACGCATCGCCGACGAGACCTCGGCGCACACCGAGCGGCTGCGCATCGAGCAGCAGGAGGCCACCACCGCGCTCGGCATCGACCGCGAGGAGTTCGAGCTCACGATCGAACGGGAGCGCGCGAAGTTGGCCGCCGACATCGACCGCGAGCGCGGCGAGCACGAGCGCCGGCTCGCCACGCAGGCCGAGGAGGCTGCGGAAAGGCTGCGAGTCGAGCGCGAGGCAGCGCTCGACGCCACCGCGCTCGAGATCGCCACGATGAAGGCGAGCGCGGCCGAGGAGCTCGACCTGCTGCGGGCAGCCACCACGCGGGAACTCGCCGAGCACCGTGCGGCGCAGGAGCAGGAGCTGTCCGACCAGCGCGCCGGAGCGGAGGCGGCGGCCCGCGAGCTCACCGCCCGCGTCGGGCGCGAGACCGCCGAGTTCGATACGGAGGTGGCAACCCGGCGGGAGCAGCTCGAGCGCGAGCTCGCGGATCGCCGCGCCGCGGCCGCGGCGGAGGCCAAGGAGCAGTTCGACGCCTCGCGCGCGCTGCTGGTCGACCTGCAGCAGCGCCTCGACGCCGCCCGCGCCGAGTACGACGACCTGACGGGGCGCGCGACCGCCGAGGCGCACGAGATCACCGTCGCGGCCGAGCGCGCGGCCGCGGAGATCGTGCAGGAGGCCGAGCAGCGCGCACGCACCACGTTCGCCGAGGCTGAGGACCGCACGGCCAAGGTGCTCGCCGCGGCCGAGGACCGCATGGCGCAGCTGAAGGTCGAGCGAGGCGCGGTCGCCCGCTACTTCGAGAGCCTCGGCGATGTGCTCACGAACGCGCAGAAGATGGGACAGGCCGCGCAGCACGCGGTCGACGTCCCGGTTCGCGACGCCGATGAGGGCCGCGCCGGAGATCAGCCGGCGAGCTGATCCTCGCGCACCTCGACGGGGAGCGGCGTCGCGACGGCGTCGCCGTCGACCCGGCCAACTTCGGCCACGATCTCGTCGAGCACGCGACGCACGTGCCGTTCACCGACCCAGAGGTGCTTCGCGCCGTCGACGCCGATGACCCGAGCCCGAGGCACGGCCGCGAATCGGCGGCGCGCCTCGTCGGGCTGCAGGAAGTCGTCGAACTCCGGCACGAGCGCGAGCAGGCTCGGCTCGGCGTCCGCCCAGGCCGCGAGCTCGACGTCGCTCGTGCGGCGCAGCGGCGGCGAGAGCAGGATGGCCCCGCGGATGGGGTGCTCGAGCCCGTGCTTCAGCGCGACCTCGGTGCCGAACGACCAGCCGACGAGCCAGGGGTTCGGGAGCCCGCGCTCCTCCACGAAGCGCACGGCGGCGGCGAGGTCGAAGCGCTCGGTATCGCCGTCGCCGAACTCGCCCTCGCTCGTTCCTCGCGGTGAACTCGTGCCGCGCGTGTTGAAGCGCAGCACCGCGAGGCCGGCGAGTTCGGGCAGGCGCCATGACGCCTTGCGCAGCACGTGCGAATCCATGTACCCGCCGTGCGTGGGCAGCGGGTGCAGCGTGATGAGCGTGGCCCGTGGCGCGCCGCCCATTGCAGACGCGGGATCCGGCAGTGCCAGCTCGCCCACCAGGGTCAGGCCGTCCTCGGTGCGCAGCTCGACGTCTTCGCGCCGGGCCCGCAGCACCGTGCCGCTCGTGATCTCTTTCATCGCTCTCCCTCCGCCTGCCTCATCCATGCTAGGGGCTGGCACTGGCAGAATGGTCCCCATGACCCTCATCGCGGCCGCCGACGGTTCGGCGCTCGGCAACCCCGGACCGGCCGGCTGGGCCTGGTACATCGACGAGTCGCGCTGGCGCGCCGGCGGCTGGCCGCGCGCCACGAACAACCAGGGCGAGCTCATGGCGGTCATCGATCTGCTGCACGCAACCGCGGGCACCGGCGAGGCCCTCCGGGTGCTCTGCGACAGCCAGTACGTGATCAATTCCGTCACGCAGTGGATGCCGGGGTGGAAGCGGCGCGGGTGGCGGAAATCCGACGGGAAGCCGGTGCTCAACCGCGAACTGCTCGAAGCGCTCGATGCCGCGCTTCAGGGGCGCGAGGTGCGCTTCGAGTGGGTGAAGGG
>JAGQTL010000269.1 GCA_020439035.1 Leucobacter sp.
GCTTCGACGACAAGCTCATCGGGCTGTCCGCCGGCGACTCGGCGCAGCTCGAGACCGCCTACACGGACGACGACAACCGCCCGGAGTTGCGGGGCCGCACCGTCACCTACACCGTCAGCGTCAAGCAGGTCCAGGAACGGGTGCTGCCCGAGCTGGACGACGATCTGGCCGTCGAGGTGAGCGAGTTCGACACGATGGACGAGCTGAAGGCCGATCTGTCGGAGAAGGCCGAGGCCACCGCGAACGCCCAGGTCGACGAGATGTTCCGCCGCCGGGTCATCGACGCCGTCGTCGCCGAGGCCACCGTCGAGGTGCCGGCCGTCATGATCGACCGGCGCGTCAACAGCATCCTGAACCAGACCGCGGGTTCGCTCCCGAGAGGCATGTCCTTCGAGCAGTACCTGCAGGCAACCGGCCGGACACTGCAGCAGACCGTCGACGAGCTCCGGCCCGACGCGGAGATGGCGGTTCGTCGTGAACTGGTCGTCGAAGCCGTGATGGCCGCCGAAGGCATCGAGGTCACCGACGCCGACGTGGAGCAGCAGATCCGCGACGACGCCGAGCGGATGGGTCGCGACCCCGAGGACCTGCTCGCCGAGGTCGGGCGCGAGGACGGGGTCTTCGAACGGTTGCGTGAGGACCTTCGGCTTGGCAAGACGGTCGAATTGTTGATCGAATCAGCCAACGCGGTGCCGATGGCCGAGCTGGAAGCCCGCGAGAAAATCTGGACCCCTGACGAGGAGAAGCCGGGCACCGAGGCGAAGCTTTGGACGCCAGGCGACGACGAACCAACCTCATGACTGGAGGTCATGCCCGATGAGTCCCCTGATTCCGATGGTCATCGAGCAGACCTCACGTGGTGAGCGCTCGTTCGACATCTATTCCCGGCTGCTCAACGAGCGGATCATCTTCCTCGGAACGCCGGTCGACGACCAGATCGCCAATCTGATCGTCGCCCAGCTTCTGCACCTGGAGAGCGAGGATCCGGACAAGGACATCTCGCTCTACATCAACTCCCCGGGCGGGTCGGTGTACGCGGGGTTGGCGATCTACGACACCATGCGGTTCATCAAGCCCGATGTGCAGACGATCTGCGTGGGCATCGCGATGAGTATGGGGGCACTCCTGCTCGCCGGAGGTGCGGCGGGCAAGCGGATGGCCCTGCCGAACGCCAAGATCCTGATCCACCAGGTGTCCAGCGGGTTTCAGGGGCAGGCCACCGACATCGAGATCCACGCCAAGGAGATCATCGCCCTGCGGCAGCGCCTGGACGAGATCATCTCCGAGCACACCGGCCAGCCGATCGAGAAGGTCAAGAAGGACACCGAGCGTGACTACTTCATGAGCGCGGAGGAGGCACGGGAGTACGGCATCGTCGATCGCGTCATCACCTCGCACTGAGCTGACGGCCCGCCGACGCCAACCGACCACCTCCAGGAGCCATGGGGAAGACTCAAGACACCAATGAACAGCTGCTGTGCAGTTTTTGCGGCAAGTCACAGCGGCAGGTCAAGAAGCTCATCGCCGGTCCTGGCGTGTACATCTGCGACGAGTGCATCGATCTCTGCAACGAGATCATCGACGAGGAATCGGTCAGCGCGGCTGCCCCGGCCGGTCTCGATCTCGACCGGTTGCCCCGACCGCAGGAGATCAACGCCGTGCTCGACGAGTACGTGGTGGGGCAGGAGACTGCCAAACGGGCCCTCTCGGTGGCGGTCTACAACCACTACAAACGCGTCCGCATGGCCGAGGACGGCGACGGTGACGTCGAGCTTCAGAAGTCGAACATCATGCTGCTCGGGCCGACCGGCTGCGGCAAGACCCTGCTCGCCCAGACTCTCGCGCGAATTCTCAACGTGCCGTTCGCGATCGCCGATGCCACCGCGCTCACCGA
>JAGQTL010000024.1 GCA_020439035.1 Leucobacter sp.
CTGGCGGGCGGCCACGCGCATCCGCTCGGCGAGCTCCGGCTCGCGCAGCACGCGCTCGATGGCCGCGGCCCACGTCGCGGGGTCATCACCGCTGACGAGCAGACCGGTCTCGCCATCGACCACCGCCTCGAGCAGGCCTCCCGTCGCTCGCGCGACCACGGGCACGCCCGACGCGGCGGCCTCCAGCGCGACGAGGCCGAACGTCTCGGAGTGCGAGGGGATGAGCACGAGGGCGGCCTCGCGCATCCGCTCGGCGAGGGCCGGGCGCCCGAGGGCGCCGGCGAAGGCCACTGTGTTCCCCATATCCGACGCCGCAGCGGCCTCGTGCAGCGCGCGCACGTACGCATCGCCGTCGGGCGGAGGAGCGCCGATGATGCCGAGCCGCGGGCGGTGCGCTTCGGCGATCGACGCGACTGCGGCGATCGCGAGGTCGAACCCCTTGAGGGGGTCGAGGCGCCCGACCACGAGCACTTCGGGGCGCGCGTCCGCCGCCGCGGCGGTGCGTCGGGCCTGCCGATCCTCGATCGGCGCACTCGTATCGTGAACTCCGCGGACTCCCGGATCCGCGCCCGCCAGGTCCGCGCCCACGTGCTCCTCGACGCCGCGCGGTTCATCGCCCCCGTGATCCGCGTCGTCCCCGTAGTCCGCGTCGGCATCGTGATCCTTGTGGCGTGCGCGGGCGGGGTCGTGCTCTTGGTCGGCTGGAACACGCGGCCGGAACACGGCCGTGTCGACGCCCGGATGCACCACGGCGACGCGTGCGGGATCCCCTCCGAGCCGCCCCAGCACCGTGTCGCGTTCCGCTTCGCTGACCGTGACGACGAGGTCGGCCTCGCGCGCCAGCCTGCGCTCGCCCTCGAGGCGCCCCGCGGCTTCGGGCCGCTCCCCCTCGGTGAGCGGCGTCGACTCATCGGCCGCGATGCTGTGGTAGCTCTGCACGAGCGGCACCCCGGCGGCGCGCGCATACGGCAGCGCGGCGAGGCCCGAGTACCAGTGCTCGGCGTGGATCAGATCGGCCGGCCGCTCGGAGAGGTGATCCGCGAGCGCGGCCCCGAACGGAGCGATCAGGGCCTCGTGATCGCCCTTCGGGAGCACCCTCGCCGGGCCGGCCGCGAGGTGGACGACGCTCAGCCCGGGCATCAGCTCGACCTCGGCCGGCTGGTCGGGTGCGCTGCGGCGCGTGATCAGCCGCACGCGGTGGCCGAGCCGGGCGAGCTCCTCGGCCTGCGCGCGCACGACGACGTTCATGCCGCCGGCATCCTTCGTGCCCGGCTCGTCGATCGGCGAGGTATGCAGCACGACAACGGCGATCTCTAGCGGTCTGCGGCTCACCCTACGACCGTAGCGCAGCGGCCTGCCACTCGATCCCTGCCTCCGCCTCCCCTCTTCCCCTCCGCCTCCCCTTCCCCTCTCCACCCCGATTCATCCGAAAAAAGGACAGAAACTCCGCTTTACATCGCACCATCAACGGAGTTTCTGTCCTTTTTTCGGATCCTGATGCCGGAGAGAGTGCCGGGAGGGGGGAGGAAGGAAGGAAGGGAGGAAGGAAGGGAAGGGAGGGAAGGGAGGGAAGGGAGGAAGAGGACGGGAGGAATGCACAAGAATGAAGGCATGGAGATTTCGGGAGCGGGAGCGGTCGTCACCGGCGGCGCGAGCGGACTCGGCTGGGAAACATCACGCGTGCTCGCCCGCGCCGGTGCGCGGGTCACGATCCTCGATCTCGCCGGCTCGAATGGCGCCGCGCGCGCCGAAGTGATCGGGGGATCCTTCATCGAAACCGACGTCACCGACGAGCACCAGGTCGCCGCGGCAGTCGCACGAGCGGCCGAAGATGCGCCCCTGCGCATCGCCGTGAACTGCGCGGGCGTCGCGACGCCGGCCAAGCTGCTCGACCGCGACGGCGACCCCGCGGCGGGCATCGAGACCTTCGAGCGGGTGCTGCGCATCAACCTGCTCGGCACCTACCGGGTCACCGCGCACGCGGCGGCCGCGATGGCGCGCACCGAGCCGACGCAGGATGGCGACCGCGGCGTGATCATCAACACGGCCAGCGTCGCCGCCTTCGATGGGCAGGTCGGCCAGCCCGGCTACGCCGCGTCCAAGGGCGGCGTGCACGCCATGACCCTCCCACTCGCGCGCGAGCTGGCGCGCCATGCGATCCGCATCTGCACGATCGCGCCCGGCATCATGGAGACGCCGATGCTCGCCGGCCTGCCGGAGGCCGCGCAGGAATCGCTCGGGCAGCAGGTGCCGTACCCGACCCGCCTCGGCCGGCCCGGGGAGTTCGCCGCACTCGTGACGAGCATCATCGAGAACGGCTACCTGAACGGCGAGACGATCCGCCTCGACGGCGCGATCCGCATGGCGCCGCGCTGAACCGACGCACCCGTCCGGATCGCCCTTGGCGCCCCCCCCCGGGTTTTCGCGGCACGCGCGAATCACCCCGGCCGGGATTCCGGCCTCTGGGATAATGAGCGCGACCTGTGGAAGTACCCAGGACGCACAAAGGAGCGCCGAAATGACTGGTACCGTTCGTAACGCGGTGGCCGAAGCCCTCGCAACCTTCCTCTTCGTCTTCACGATCATCTGCGCTATCAACGGCGCCGGCGACTTCGCCCCGCTCGCGATCGGCTTCGCGCTCATGGTGCTCGTCTACGCGACCGGGCACCTCTCGGGCGCCCACCTGAACCC
>JAGQTL010000270.1 GCA_020439035.1 Leucobacter sp.
TACTACTGGCACTTCGTCGACATCGTGTGGATCGCACTGTTCATCGTCATCTACATGGTCAAATAGGTCAGGAGAAACGACACATGGCTCGCGCCACTACCCCCCTCCGCAAGACCGGCCGTCGGCACCCCCTCGCCACCGTCGCGCTCGTCGCCGTCGGTCTGCTCGTCACGGGTGCCGCTTACGCCGGCTTCACGCAGACCGCTGCGACCGCTGAAGTCGACCTGCAGTCGCCCGCCACCATCGAGGCCGGCCAGAAACTGTTCGGTGCGAACTGCGCGACGTGCCACGGCATGAACGCCGAAGGCACGAACGACGGGCCCTCCCTGATCGGCGTAGGCGCCGCATCGGTCAACTTCCAGGTCGGCACCGGCCGCATGCCGCTCGCCTTCCACGGGCCGCAGGGCATGGTCAAGCCGAAGCAGTTCAGCGAGGAGCAGACGCTCCAGATGGCCGCGTACGTCGCATCGCTCGCCCCGGGGCCGGGCCTGCCCGATCCCGAGTACCTGCAGGGCGACGGCGATGTCGCGAACGGCGCCACGCTGTTCCGCATCAACTGCGCGATGTGCCACAACGTCGCCGCAGCGGGCGGCGCACTGACCGAGGGCAAGTTCGCCCCCGCGCTCACCGGAGTCGCTGCGACGCACGTCTACGAGGCGATGATCACCGGCCCGCAGAACATGCCGGTCTTCAGCGACGCGAACATCACTCCGCAGGACAAGGCCGACATCATCAGCTACCTCCAGTACATCGAGCAGAAACCGGCCGTCGGCGGGCTGACGCTCGGTGCGATCGGCCCCGTGGCCGAGGGTCTCTTCATCTGGATCATCGGCCTCGGCATCATCGTCGCGTTCACCGTGTGGATCACCGCGAAGTCGAACTAGGCGCAAGCCGGATCCATCCCAAGCATCTCGTGAGCAGTCAGGAATCAAGGAGCAACATGGCAGAGGAAGCGAACACGAGCGGTAACGCTCTCGCCCCCCAGGCCCACGGCGCCGGAGAGGTCGTGGCCGGAACCGCGGTCCTCGTCGACGACCCCGTACAGAACCCGGGGTTCCCGCCCCACCGCCGGCGCGTCACCGACTTGGACGAGAAGAAGGAGAAGCGCGCCGAGCGCACGGTCTTCACGCTCTTCTACATCTCGGTCGCCGGCAGCCTGGGCGCGGTGCTCGCGTACATGTTCTTCCCGATCGAGACGGGCGAGCTCATGGCCGTTCGCCTCCACACGATGTTCGTGGGCATCGGCATGACCCTCGCGCTCCTCGCCGTCGGCATCGGAGCGGTCCACTGGGGCAAAGCGCTGATGGCCGATCAGGAGGGCATCGACGAGCGGCACCCGGTCGCGAGCGATGCGGAGACGCGCGAGGCCGCCGCGGAGGTCTTCGCGGTCGCGAACAAGGAGTCCGGATTCTCGCGCCGCACGCTGGTGCGCAACAGCCTCCTCGGTGCGCTCATCGCCTTCCCCCTGCCGGGGATCACGCTGCTCCGCAGCCTCGCGCCCCAGGATCAGGATCCCGTGCAGCTGCTCAAGCACACGCTCTGGGACTCGGGTGTTCGGCTTGCCCGCGATACGGGTGGCGCGAGCGTCGGCGGAGCGATCAAGGCCTCAGAGGTCACGATCGGCTCGGTCTTCCACGTGGTGCCCGAGAACCTGGGCGACGCGGTCGACGTGCTCGACGAGAAGGCCAAGGCCATCGTTCTCCTCATGCGCCTCGATCCCTCCGAGCTGAAGGAGTCCGAGGAGCGCAAGGACTGGTCGTACGATGGCATCGTCGCGTACTCGAAGGTGTGCACGCACGTTGGATGCCCGGTGGCGCTCTACGAGCAGCACACGCACCACCTGCTGTGCCCCTGCC
>JAGQTL010000271.1 GCA_020439035.1 Leucobacter sp.
ATTCGGCAGATCCCTTGGGCAGCGCAGGCGACCGAGACGACCCCTCCGACCCCGAGCCCGTAGACTCGTAGGGTTATGGCGCATCTCCTGGGGGCAGAGGCCCTCCACCTCGAAGTTCCGACGAAGGTCGTCTTCGACTCCGTCACGCTCGGCATCGCCGAGGGCGACCGCATCGGCATCGTCGGGCGCAACGGCGACGGCAAGTCGTCGCTGCTCGCCATGCTCGCCGGGCGTCGCACGCCAGACTCGGGGCGCGTGACCGCGCGCAGCGGCACGACGATCGGCGTGCTCGATCAGGAGGACCGCTTCGCGGAGGGCGAGACCGTCGGCCACGCCATCGTCGGCGACGCGCTCGAGCACGAGTGGGCGGGCGACCCGCGCGTGCGCGGCGTCATCGCCGGGTTCGCGGCCGACCTCGACTGGGACGCGCCGGTCGAGTCGCTGAGCGGCGGCCAGCGGCGCCGGGTCGCCCTCGCTCGCCTGCTCGCCGGGGAATGGGACATCCTCGCACTCGACGAGCCGACGAACCACCTCGACGTCGAGGCCATCGCCTGGCTCGCCGCCCACCTGAAACAGCGCTGGGCGAAGAACCAGGGCGCCCTGCTCGTCGTCACGCACGACCGGTGGTTCCTCGACGAGATCTGCACCGACACCTGGGAGGTGCACGACCGCATCGTCGAGCCCTTCGAGGGCGGGTACGCCGCCTACATCCTGCAGCGCGTCGAACGGGATCGCCAGGCCGCCGCGATTGAGCAGAAGCGGCAGAACCTCGCGCGCAAGGAGCTCGCCTGGCTGCGCCGCGGGGCGCCGGCGCGCACGAGCAAGCCGAAGTTCCGCATCGACGCCGCGAACACGCTGATCGAGGACGTGCCCGAGATCCGCAACGCCACCGAGCTGAAGTCGCTCGCGGTCGCACGGCTGGGCAAAGAGGTCGTCAACCTCATCGACGCCGGCGTCGCGTACCCCAGCCGTCATTCTGCACCGAGCGCGCAGGGCGAAGTCGCAGAATCTCCGCTGCAAGACGAGATCCTGCGATTCCCTTCGCTCGCGCAGGCTGACGGGGATGGACCGCTCGCGCAGGATGACGGGGACGGGCCGGTCGCACCGGATGACGGGGCTGGGTCTGGTCTGCCGGGTAACGGAGGCGGGTCGGGTCTGGGGGCTGACGGCGACGGGCCGGGTCCGCAGGGCGACGAGAAGCATGTCGTTCTCGAGGACGTGACGTGGCGGCTCGCCCCCGGTGAGCGCACGGGCATTCTCGGCGTTAACGGCGCCGGCAAGTCGACCCTGCTCGGGCTGATCGCGGGCACGGTCGCCCCGACGAGCGGGCGGGTGAAGCGCGGCAAGACCGTGAAGGTCGCGACGCTGACGCAGCGCCTCGACGAGCTCGAGGAGCACCTGAACGATCCGGTGCGGGTCGTGATCGGGCGGCTGCGCACCAGCTTCACGGTGGGCACGGGCTCGAAGGCGCAGGAGCTCACGCCGGGGCAGATGCTCGAGCGCATGGGTTTCACGAGCGCACAGCTCTCGACGCCGGTGAAAGACCTCTCGGGCGGGCAGAAGCGGCGCCTGCAGCTGCTCCTGATCCTGCTGGATCAGCCGAATGTGCTGATCCTCGACGAGCCCACCAATGATCTCGACACCGACATGCTCGCCGCGATCGAGGATCTGCTCGACTCGTGGCCGGGCACCCTGATCGTGGTGTCGCACGACCGCTATCTGCTGGAGCGGGTCACCGATCAGCAGTA
>JAGQTL010000272.1 GCA_020439035.1 Leucobacter sp.
GCGGATGTCCGATCGCCTCGGCCACGGCCCCGTAGCTCCAGCGGTCGCCATAGGGGATGTGCGACAGCGCCTCGATCACCCTGCGGGTGAACCCCTCGACCAGCGACAGATCGCTACGGACCGAGAACTCGCGGCGCTCACCCGCGAAAAATTCGCCGAGCTCTCGGGCTATCGCCTCGGTGACCAGCGAGTCCTCCACCACCTTGGGGCTCACCCGCCGTTCAAGTTCGCGCAGCGCAAACTCGTGGTCACGTTCGGACAACACGATGCGGTGAACCCCACGCTCGCTCGCGGCCACGAGCAACGGCCCCACCGGCGAGTCGATCACCCGATAGCCGATCGTCAACACGGCCGCCGGCTTGTTGGTCGTTCGAGTTGCCATGTCACGTCCTCCTGCGTCGCCGACCATGATATCGAACAGTTGTTCGTCCGTCCAGGCGGTCCGTGAAAATCTTGCCGCAGTGCGATGGCAGGATGGCGGGCGATGTCTGAGCACCTCCTCGATCAACTCCTCGCCTCGGGTGCGCGCCGCGGCGATGCGATCGGGTTGGCGACTTCCAGCGATGGGCGCGTGGCCATCAGCCGAGACCGGGTGAACGCCACGCTCGACCCGGCCTCGGCCGGCCGAACGATCGCCGCCATCGACGCCGAACTCGCACCCCGCTGGGTGATGTGGGATCAGCGCACCGCGGCCACGCTCGTCGCCCACGGCATCCGCCTGGCTCGTTCCTGGGACCTCGCCACTGCCGACCGCTTCGTGCACGGCGGCTGGGCCACGTCGCCCGCACTCATCTGGGCGAGGCTCCACGATCTCGACCCGAACGCCATTCCCGTCGAGCGCGTCCCCGACCTGTTCAACCAGATCGATCCAGCGGTCGAGTCCGCATCCCCGATCGACGCCGACGGCTATCTGCGCGCCTCGTGGAGCGCCGGTGGTTGGGAGGACTTCGACGGCGGCGCCGTGACCTGGGCCGGCCTCGCGTTGCGGTGCGCACGCTTGCAGCGGGCCACAACCGACACACTCCCCGATCCGCCACGAACCCGATCCGCCCTGCGCAGCGAGTCGTCGATCGAGCTGCTCTGCTCGGAACTCGCCGCCGACGGACTCCCACTCGACGAGGCCCGGGCGAACGAACTCATCGCCGACTACATCGGCACCCGCCCGACCACACAACAGGCCGAGTTCGACGCACGGGCCCGACGCGACGCCGCGGTCTTCGCCGCCGCACCCGGCGTTGGCCAGGTCGACCTCCGCAGCCCCGGTCAAGTCCGCACGCTGCTGCGACGCGTCGGCATCGAGGTCCCCGACACCCGGGCTTGGCGCCTCAAGGAACTGCGCGACCGGCACCCGGTCGTCGAGGCGCTGCTCACCTGGCGCAAGGCCGAACGCATCGAGACCACCTTCGGGTATCGATGGCTCGATGAGAACGTGAGCGGCGGGCGTCTTCGTGGGGCGTGGAGCGGATGCGACGGGGCGGCGGGTCGCATGACCGCGTCGGCCGGGCTGCACAATCTCCCTGCGGAGTTGCGAGACGCGGTGCGTGCCGAGCCGGGGTACGTGTTCGTGCGCGCCGATCTCGGCCAGATCGAACCTCGCGTCCTCGCCGTAGTGTCGGGGGATCCGAAACTCGCCGAAGCCACCCGCGACGACGATCTGTACGCACCGGTGGCCGGAGCACTCGGTGTGCCGCGAGATGTCGCCAAAGTGGCGGTGCTCGGCGCGATGTATGGCCAAACCACGGGGATCGGGGCGGAGGCCCTGCGAGGGCTCAATGCCGCCTATCCGGTAGCGATGGCCTACCTCGAACGAGCGGATCGCAGCGCTCAGGCGGCGAAGGACCTACGCACCTTCGGCGGACGCCTCATCCGACTTTCCGCGTCGGCCCCGTCCCTGGGCGGAGCCGAGGATCGCGCGGCGGTCGCGGCACGGGGACGTTTCGGGCGCAATGCCATGGTGCAGAGCGCGGCGGCGGAGTTCTTCAAGGTGTGGGCGTTGACGGTTCGCGCACGAGTCGCGCCGCTCGACGCGCGGATCGTGCTGTGCCTTCACGACG
>JAGQTL010000273.1 GCA_020439035.1 Leucobacter sp.
AGGTGCGCTTCGAGTGGGTGAAGGGGCATGCCGGCCACGACCTGAACGAGGCGGCGGACCTGCGCGCGCGCACGGCTGCCGAGGCGTTTCAGCGCGGAGCGGAGCCGGATCAGGGTCCGGGGCTCGGATCCTCGATCGCCGCACCGCTCACCGACCTGCTCCCCCGGCAGTCGCCCGCGGCGTCGCCCACCCTCTTCTGAGCACTGCCGGCCGAGCGCCGCTCTCCGTTTCCCTCACGCCACGCGCCAGCAGTGCGCGTGCCAGTGCCGGCGATCGCGCACGGCGGCCTCGTCGCCGAAGAGGTGCTCGGCGCTCCAGACCACGAGATGCGCCTGCCCCTCGGGCACCTCGAGCCCGCACCCGGGGCATCGATAGCGCTTCTCCGCGCGGTGCGCCGGGATTTCGCGCACGAACCACTCGGCGCCCCGCCGAGATTCCCTGCGCGCCCCGCCGTAGGCGAGCCGCGTCACGTCGCGCGGCTCGGCGGACTGCCACGGCCGCCGGGCGCGCCTGCCGCTCACCACCAGTTGTTGCTGATCCAGAAGTTGTAGGCGCCGGCCCAGCTCCCGTAGCGGCCCTTCGCGTACCCATCCGCCCAGCGCAGGTTGTCGACCGGGTCATAGCCGTTGCCCGGCACCTTGCTGCAGGGCAGCGCCTGCACGAGCCCGCAGGCGCCCGACGAGCTGTTCGTGGCGTTCGGGTTCCAGCCGCTCTCGCGGCTCACCACGAAGTCCACGTATCCCCAGTCCTTCTCGGGGATGCCCGCGGCCGCCATCCAGTCGGCGGGCGACCCGCCGCCCGTGTACCGGGGCGGACTGAACGGAGTGCTCACGGCCGGAGCTGGCGCCGCGGCCGGTTTCGGCTCCTCGATCTTCACGAGCGGCGACACCTCGACGTGGATCGTTGTGAGGTCGCTCTCCTGCGGCACGAAATCCTGGTGGATGCGCTGGTAGAAATCCTCATCGGCGAACGCCGTGCTGGGCGTGGTGAACGGAGCCGCCACCGCAATCGCCAGAAAACCGGCAGCGAAAAGCCCTGCGAGCGCGCCGCGCAGGCGCAGCCAGCGCTGTCGATGTCGGCTCACCGGAGTCTTCTTGCCAGTCACAATCCCACGATTCTACCGCACTGCCGGGTGAGCGGGTCGGCGGGCATCTACGGATGAGCGCGTCAGTGCTTCAACGCGTCGAGAGCATGAGCACGATGACGGCATCGAGCAGGGCGTCGACCTGATCCTCGTTGTATCCGCGCCACTCCGTGTGGAACACCACGCTGCGCACATCCGCCGTGGTGAGGGATCCGTGCCCCTGCAGCATGGCGTCCACGAGGTCGAGGAACGCATCGACCTGGGCACGACGATAGCCGCTCGCGAAGATGCTCCTCCGCTTGAACCGCTTCCCCTTCGGGCGGCCCAACCGGCCGCGCAGCTCGGAAAGCAGCTGCCTCGTGTCCTCCCACCACGCCTCCTCGCCGACCTCGGCGATGCGGGCGCGGCGCTCGCGCTCGAAGAACACCTCTTCCAAGCGATCCATCGCGGCATCCACGTGGCGCGCGGAGTAGCCCGAGCGACGCACGGCGAAGGCGGTGCGCCTGATCTCGGCGGAGGTCACCCGGTCGTCCGACTCGGTCGCCTCTTCGAAACTCGCGCGCGCACGAGCGAGGAACTCGTCGACCTGGCCGCGATGGTACCCGTGTTCTTTGCGCTCGGCGTCCGGAAATGTGGTGTTCACGTCTCTATTCTGCCGTGCTCGGGGAACACGCGCATATCGGGGCGCGTCGGGCGCCGCGCGCGAGCCTACGCGAATACCCCCACGGCGAGCGCCACACCGTAGACGCCGACCGCGGAGGGCAGGAGCGAATCGAGCCGGTCGAGGAAGCCGCCGTGGCCCGGGATCCACGAGCTCATGTCCTTGACCCCGAGATTGCGCTTAATCAGCGACTCCGTGAGGTCGCCGCCCGTCGCGGTGAGCAGCACGACGAGGCCCATCACGACCCCCACCCACCAGGGCTGCTGCAGGGCCAGCACGGCGATGAGCACGCCGGCGATCACCGCCGCCAGCGCCGCGCCCGCGAATCCCTCCCAGGTTTTGTTGGGGCTGATCCGGGGGGTCATCTTGTGCTTGCCCATCGTCACACCGGCCGCGTACGCGCCGACATCGGCTGACACGGCAAGCAGCACGAGCGCGAACACCCACCACTCGCCGCGCGGCGCAGCGAGCAGTAGCAGCGCGAACGAGGCGAGGAACGCGACGTAGACGAGGGTGAACAGGCCCGAGAACACGTCGCGGATCAGGGTCTTCGGCGGCACCTCCCAGGCGGGCACGAGCCCCTCGACCAGCCGCCACACCGTGAGCAGGAAGGAGGCGATGAACAGCCCGAGCAGCATGCCCTCGGGCCCCCAGAAGAAGGCCCCAGCGGTGATGACGAGACCGCCGATCACCACCCCGACGCGCGGCACCCGCCGCCCGGACAGGCGAAAGGCCGCGGCGAGTTCGACCAGCGCGACCGAGACGAGCACGACGACGAGCGCGGCGAACACCTGCTTCACGATGAACAGGCTGGCGAGGAAGACCGCCGCGAAGATCAGGCCCGATCCGATCGCGAGGAACAGGTTGCGACCCGCCCGCTTCTCGATCTTCGCGCTCGTCGCCTCGAACTGGGCACGGGCCTCGTCGAACTGCGTCCGCAGCTCGTGGCGGAGCTCGTCGCCTCGCTCGGACCCGTGCATGAGGTCAGACCTCCATCAGTTCGGCTTCTTTGCCCTTCAGCGACTCGTCGATCTGCTCGGTGAACTGCTTCGTCAGCGCTTCGAGCTCCTTCTCGGCGCGAGCCACGTCGTCCTCGCCGACCTCGCTCTTCAGCGCATCGAGCTGGTCCTTGGCGTGACGGCGCACGTTGCGCACGGCGACGCGGGCGTCTTCGGCGCGCGCCTTCACGATCTTCACGAATTCCTTGCGCCGCTCCTGCGTGAGCTCAGGCAGCGTCACGCGGATCACGTTGCCGTCGTTCGTCGGATTGGCGCCGAGGTTCGGCATGTCGCGGATCGCCTGCTCGATGTCCTTCATCGCCCCCTTGTCGTAGGGGGTGACGATGAGGCTCCGCGCGTCCTGATTCGCGACCGAGGCGAGCTGCGGCAGCGGCGTCGGCGTGCCGTAGTAGTCGACCTGCAGGTTCTGCAGCAGCGACGGGTTCGCCCGGCCGGTACGCACCGTGGCGAAGCCCTCCCGTGCGGCTTCGACCGCCTTCGTCATGCGGTCCTTCGCCTCAGCGAACACGTCATCGATCACCGTCTGCTCCTCACGCTGTGGATAATGGCTCAAGTCTAGCTGTGCACGAGCGTGCCGAGGCGCTCCCCGCGGATCGCGGCGGTCACGTTGCCGGCGGGCTCCATGCCGAAGACGCGCATGGGCATGCCGTTGTCCATGCAGAGGCTGAACGACGTCGAGTCGACGACCTTGAGCCCGCGGACGAGCGCGTCCGCGTAGCTGATGTCGTCGATGAGCGTCGCGTTCCGGTCATGCCTGGGATCGGCGGTGTACACGCCGTCGACGCCGTTCTTCGCGACCAGCACCTCCTGCGCGTGGATCTCGAGGGCACGCTGCGCGGCGACGGTGTCGGTGCTGAAGTAGGGCAGGCCTGCCCCCGCGCCGAAGATGACGACGCGGCCCTTTTCGAGATGGCGGATCGCGCGCAACGGAATGTACGTCTCGGCGACCTGGGTCATCGTGATCGCGGATTGCACCCGGGTTTCGACCCCCGCCTGCTCCAGGAAATCCTGCAGCGCCAGCGCGTTCATCACGGTGCCGAGCA
>JAGQTL010000025.1 GCA_020439035.1 Leucobacter sp.
CGACGAGTACGGCGGCACCGCGGGCCTCGTCACGCTCGAGGATCTGGTCGAGGAGATTGTGGGCGAGGTCGCCGACGAACACGATCGCGCGCGCGCCGGGGTGGTCGGCACGGCCGACGAGATGACACTGCCGGCGGATCTGCGCCCCGACGAGGTGCGCGAGCAGACGGGCATCGAGATCCCCGAGAGCGACGACTACGACACGATCGCCGGCTACGTGCTGCTGCAGCTCGGCCGCATCCCCGTGGTCGGCGACGCCGTCGAACTGCCGGGTGCCGACCATACGGGCAGCGCGGTGCTCCGGGTCGAGCGCATGGACGGGCGCAGGATCGCGCGCCTGCGCTATCTCGGCCCCGGCACCGCGGGTGCGGCGGGCGGCGGCTCCGATCCCGCGGTCGCCGACACGGGTGCGGGCGACTCCGCGCCGCCTCCCGCGCGCGGCGAACACGAACGGGGGCGGCGATGAGCGACTGGCTCGGCATCGTCTGGCTCGCCGTGCTGCTGGCGGTCAACGCCTTTTTCGTCGCGGCGGAGTTCGCCGTCATCTCCGCGCGCCGCTCGCAGATCGAGCCGAAGGCCGAGGCGGGGTCGAAGCGCGCGCGGACGGCGCTCTACGCCATGGAGCATGCGACGCTCATGCTCGCCACGAGCCAGCTCGGCATCACGGTCTGCTCCCTGCTCATCCTGAACGTGTCGGAACCCGCGATCCACCATCTGCTCGAGGGTCCGCTCCAGTGGACCGGCCTCTCGGCGAGCGCCGTGACCGTCGTCGCGTTCGCCATCACGCTCGTGCTCGTGTCGTACCTGCACGTGGTCTTCGGCGAGATGGTGCCGAAGAACGCGGCCTTCTCGATGCCCGAGCAGGCCGTGCTGCTGCTCGCGCCCCCGCTCGTCTGGATCTCGCACGTGCTGCGGCACATCATCGCGGGCTTGAACGCGGTCGCCAACGGCGTCCTCCGAGTCTTCCGCGTCGAGCCGAAGTCCGAGGCGAACGCCACCTTCACGCTCGAGGAGGTGGCGAACATCGTGAGCCATTCGACTCGCGAGGGCGTGCTCTCCGACCGCAGCGGCGCGGTGAGCGCCGCGTTCGAATTCACGGCGAAGCGCGCGATCGATCTCGTCGTGCCGCGCGCGCGACTCGTCGTACTGCCGCTCGGCGCGACGCCCGAGGATGTCGAGGCCGAGGTCGCCCGGCACGGCTACTCCCGGTACCCGATGTGCGACAGCGCTGGGGAACTCGCGGGTTACGTGCACGTGAAGGACCTGCTGCGCATCTCCGAGGATCGGATCGCCGAGGCGATCCCGCCGAAGCGGATGCGCGAGATGCTGACGCTGCGCGCCGATACCGACCTGGAAGACGTGCTCGCGCGCATGCAGGCGCGCGGCGTGCACCTCGCCCGGGTCGTCGATGCGACGGGCGGTGAGCTCGGCGTTGTGTTCCTCGAGGACGTGATCGAGGAGCTCGTCGGCGAGATCCACGACGCGACTCGGCGACAACGGTATTCGGACTGAGCGGCGCGGTTCGGCGCCGCGGGCGGAGCCTCGGGGTGCCGGCTGCTCTGGGACCTGGGACCTGGGGCCTGAGACCTGGGGCCTGGGGCCTGGGGCCTGGGGCCTGGGGCTTGCTGCTTGGCGCCTGGTGCTCTGCAGCTCTGGTCGTCAGCTCAGACCGCTACGGCGAGTAGGCGCTGCAGTTCGGCGCCCACGCGCTCGTGCTCGATCAGGAAGGCGTCGTGCCCGAACGGCGAGTCGAGCCGCGTCGCGAGGTCGCCGTCGAGGCTGCCCGGGGCGAGCCCCGCGATCACGTCCTGGCCGTCGAGCGTGAACAGTCGATCGCTTGGGATGCCGAGCACGAGGGTCGGCACGACGAGCCCCGCGAGCGCCGCGGCCACACCGCCGCGCCCGCGACCCACGTCGTGCGAGTTCATGGCCTGCACGAGCGTGAGATAGCTGTTGGCGTCGAAGCGCCGCGTGAACTTGTTGCCGTGGAAATCAAGGTAGCTCTCGACGGCGAAGCGGCCGCCGCCGCCGAGCGGGCTCACCGCGGACTGCCACGCCCGCCCGAAGCGCTCGTCGAGCTCCGTGTTGCTGCGGTAGTTCAGCAGCGCGAGCCGCCGCGCCGTCGCGAGGCCGTGGTACGGGCCGACGCCGTCGGGGGAGTCGTAGTAGCTGCCCTCTCGCCAGGCGGGATCCGACCTGATGGCCTCCAGCTGCACGAGGTTGAGGCCGATCTGGTCGGCCGTCGTCACGGGAGGCGCGGCGATCACGGCGAGGCGTTCGACCCGTTCGGGGTGCATCAGAGCCCATTCGAGGGCGTGCATGCCGCCCATGGATCCCCCGACGACGGCCGCGAAGCGGTCGATGCGGAGCGCATCGGCGAACGCGGCGGTCGCCTCGACCTGATCGCGGATCGTGAGGTAGGGGAAGCGCGCCGCCCACTCCCGGCCCTCGGGGTCGAGGCTCGCGGGGCCGGTCGATCCCTGACAACCGCCCAGCACGTTCGGCGCGACGACGCAGTACCGGTCGGTGTCGAGGGCCTTGCCCGGTCCGACGATCTCGTCCCACCAGCCGTCAGTCGGGTGGCCGGGCCCGGCGCGTCCGACGAGGTGGCTGTCGCCGGTGAGCGCATGGAAGACGAGGATCGCATTGTCGCGCGCGGCGTTGAGCTCGCCGAAGGTCTCGTAGGCCAATCGTGCGTGCGGAATGGTGTCGCCGAACTCGGTGGTGACCGTGCCGATGCTCGCGAATCGGCGGTTGCCCACGGGGTCGCCGTCGCGCCAGCCGCCGCTGATCGGAGGCCGCCCAATGATCGCCCGCAACTGCGCATCGGTGATGAAGTCGGTCGGTGCCGAATCCTCGGGGGTCTGCCAGTCCATGCGTCAATTGTGCCCGGCCCGCGCGGCACCCGTGCGATTGTTACGCGTCCAGCCGAGACGATCGAGGCGGCGCGCCCCCTGATAGCGCCCCTGCGCCGTCGCCTGCGCAGCCCAAGGAATCTGCAGCATCCAAGTAACAATCGGGCATATCGGCTTGTCTGCTGCAGATCGCTTGTGCTGTGCATGCCGCTTGTGCCGTTTGCTCCGTGCGGGCCGCATTGGCCTTGCATGCCGCTTGCGCCGCTTGCGCCGTGCGGGCCGCATTGGCCTTGCATGCCGCTTGCGCAGCGCAGGCCGCTCGTGCAGCGCAGACTGCTTGTGCAGCCCTGCCTGTTTGCGCCGCTTACGCCGCTTGCGCAGTGCAGATTTGTCGTGCGCCGCGGGTGCACCGAGCGCCGTGGACCGCGCCCTTCGACGCGCGCACCGGTCATGCGCCGCGCAGGTGCAGGCCCTGACCGATCGCCTGCATGATGAGCGACTGAACCGCCGGCCACCGCTCCATCACGTCGACATATCCGACGCGGATGACGGTATACCCGCGGAGGCGGAGTTCGGCGTCGTGCCGGATGTCGGCGCTGCGCTGCAGGCCGACATGCGTGCCTCCGTCGATCTGCAGCACCAGCCGTTCGCCGATCAGGAAGTCGACGCGATGCCCGAGCAGCCATGCCTGCCACGTGATGCTCACGCGCAGCCAACCGAGTCGCAGGCGGACGTACGATTCGAGGCCGGAGCCGGCGAAGGGGCTTGCGGCCTCGAGCACGGCCCTCGCCCTGCCGCGGAAGTGCATTCCGCGAAGCTTGTCGAGGTCGACGAGTCCGGTGTGGAGCGCCGAATCCCAGACGGCGACCGCCTCCTCATGCGGGACACAGCGCGCGACCTGGTCGAGCATGTTTTCCGGCGGCTCGACCAGCGCGCCCGGCGGACGGGGAACGATCGGCCTGCCCCAGTGGAGGACGGCTCCCGGCGGCCGGGTTTCCGATCCCGCGCACCGCACCGCGAAATGCGGCGCAGTGCGCGAACGCGACCAGAGACCCTGCCGCTCGGCGGCCGTGATGCAGGCGATCACCAGTCCGTTCGCCGCGGCGCGCAGAAGATCGGGATCGGCGCTCGGCCGTGCGATCCACCCGCGACGTGGGCGCGTGAGTTCGCCGCGGGCGACGGCGGCGGAGATTCGATGCCGGCTCCAGCCAGAGGAGAGCAGGTCGGCGGTGCGGGCGATACCGTTCGAGGGGAGCGTCATTCCTGCAGTCTGCTCGCTCAGGCGAGTGCTCGGGAGCGCTCGCGCCGATCTGGGGAGAACTCGCCGGTGCGGCGGGTTCCCGCGGGTTGGGAGCGCCGAACCGATGCGTTCGATGCCGGTGACCCCTCTCGCTGCACGGGCTGCGGGCTGTGGGGGTTGCGAGTTGCGTGGGCTACGCGGCCGTGATGATCGGCGAGCTGCGTGCGCTGCCCGGGCTGGGGCGGCATAACCCAAGCGATCTGCGTGATCTAAGCCGAAATCGTGGATTTTAGCTTTTTCTTCTCAGATCGCTTGGGCGATGCAGACGATCGCGGGGTACCGAGGCACCGAGGCACCGAGGCACCGAGGCGACCAGGCGCCGGGGCATCGGCGCCGGGGTTCGATACCGGCGGCGCCTCTCGCTGCGCCGGCTGCGCGGACTGCGCCGGCTGCTCGTGCTGCGTAGGCTGCCCGGGCCGCGGGCGCGCCGGGCAGGGACGGCAAAACCCAAGCGATCTGCGTGATCCAAGCCGAAATCGTGGATTTCAGCTTTTTCTTCGCAGATCGCTTGGGTCATGCAGACGATCGCAGGGCAGCGAGGCACCGGAGCACCGAGACACCCCAGCACCGAGACACCGGAGCACCGAGGCCGGCCCGAGGGCCGGCGGGGCCTATGCGTCGGCCGACGCGCGCAGCTCGCGGGCTGCGGCGAAGCCGGCCTCGAGATCCGCCTTGATGTCGTCGATGTGCTCGAGCCCGACCGAGAGGCGCACGAGGCCCGGGGTCACGCCCGCGGTCAGCTGCTGCTCGGGGGTGAGCTGCGAATGCGTGGTCGACGCCGGGTGGATGACGAGCGAGCGCACATCGCCGATGTTGGCGACGTGGCTGAACAGCGTGAGCGCGTCGAGGAACGCCTTGCCCGCGTTGACGCCGCCCTTGAGCTCGAAGGAGAGCACGGCGCCGACGCCCTTCGGCGCGTAACGGTTCGCGTTCGCGTACCAGGGCGACGACGGCAGGCCGGAGTACGAGACCGATGCGACGTCGGCGTGGGCCTCGAGCCACTCGGCGATCTCCTGCGCGTTCTGCACGTGGCGCTCCATGCGCAGCGAGAGCGTCTCGATGCCCTGCAGCAGCTGCCAGGCGCTCTGCGGAGCGATGGCCGAACCGAGGTCGCGCAGCAGCTGCACGCGGGCCTTGATGATGTAGGCGATCGCATCGCCGACGGCCTGCGTGTAGACGACGCCGTTGTACGAGTCGTCGGGCGTGTTCAGGCCCGGGAACCGGTCGGCGTGCTGCGACCACGGGAAGGTGCCTCCGTCGACGATCACGCCGCCCATCGTCGTGCCGTGGCCGCCGAGGAACTTCGTGGCCGAGTGCGTCACGATGTCGGCGCCGTGCTCGAGCGGGCGCACGAGGTAGGGGCTCGCGATGGTGTTGTCAATGATGAGCGGCAGGCCGTTCTCGTGGGCGACGTCGGCGACGGCGCGGATATCGAGCACGTTCGAGCGCGGGTTCGCGATCGACTCGGCGAAGAACAGCTTCGTGTTCGGGCGCACCGCGCGCTGCCACGCCGCCGGATCGTCCTGATCCTCGACGAAGGTGACCTCGATGCCGAGCTTGGCCAGCGAGTACTTGAACAGGTTGTAGGTGCCGCCGTAGATGGAGCTCGACGAGACGATGTGGTCGCCGGAGTTCGCGATGTTCAGCACGGCGAACGTCGATGCCGCCTGGCCGCTCGCGAGGAACAGCGCCGCGGCGCCGCCCTCGAGCGCGGCGACGCGCTCCTCGGCGACGGCCTGCGTCGGGTTGGTGATGCGCGTGTAGATGGGGCCGAGCTCGGCGAGCGCGAAGCGGTTCGCGGCCTGCTCCGTGCTCTCGAACACGAAGGCGG
The DNA here is from genome assembly GCA_020439035.1 of Leucobacter sp. Classification (GTDB taxonomy): domain Bacteria; phylum Actinomycetota; class Actinomycetes; order Actinomycetales; family Microbacteriaceae; genus Leucobacter. The sequence continues at coordinate 5,987 of JAGQTL010000025.1, forward strand.
TCGTCTGCTGGATCGGCAGGGCACGCGCGCCGCTCACCGGGTCGGGCTGCTGACCCGCATGGATCTGTTTGGTCTCGAAGTTCCAGTTCTGCTCGTTGCTCATGATGGCTCCTTGAACGTCTGCGTATGAACGATGCTTCGGACGAGCGTACGCAGAGCGTCGCGCATGGGCAAGCGGGGGAGACATGCCGCGTCACATTCTGGGGGCGCGGCCGGGATCGGCGCGAGTAGGCTGAAGACTTCAGTACGCGGGGCGAGGAGGGATCATGCTGCGGCGTGTCGTAGTGACCGGGGCGAGCTCGGGGATCGGTGCGGCGAGTGTGCGCCGCTTCGCGGAACTCGGCTGGCGGACCGTGGCGGTGGCGCGCCGTGCGGATCGCCTGGCCGCCCTCGCCGCGGAAACCGGCGCCTACCCCGTCGTCTGCGACGTCACCGATGAGGCGCAGGTCGCTGACCTGGCACGTGAGGTGGCCGCGAGCGGCGGCGCCGACGCCCTGGTGAACAACGCCGGGGGAGCGCTCGGCGTGGAGTCGGTCGAGCACTCGCGGAACGACGACTGGCGGCGGATGTTCGAGGTCAACGTGATCGGCCTGCGCAACGTCACCGCCGCGCTGCTCCCGGTGCTGCGCGATGGGATCCGGGCGGAACGCGGCACGGCGGGCGGGCCCGGGGGCCACGGTTGGGCGTCGATCCTCAATCTCACGTCGACCGCCGGCCTCGCGGCTTATCCCGGCGGGGGAGGCTACAATGCGGCGAAGTACGCCGCGCACGCGGTGACCGAGGTGCTGCGACTCGAACTCGCCGGAGAGCCGATCCGCGTGATGGAGCTCGCGCCCGGTCTCGTGCACACCGAGGAGTTCACGCTGAACCGGGTGCGCGGCGACGTCGAGGCCGCGCGCACCCCGTACGAGAACGTGACGCCGCTCACCGCCGAGGAGGTCGCCCGGGTGCTCGTCGGCGCCTTCGAGCAGCCGCCGCACGTGAACCAGGATCTCATCGTACTGCGGCCCGTCGCCCAGTCGAGCGTGTTCCATGTGCACCGCGGGCCGCTCGAGGCGAAACCCTGATCGTGGCGATGAATCTGCGGCAGCTGGCCGAGCACGGGTACGTCGCGGCGGATTGGGCGGCGGCGCTCGCGCCGATGGAGGATCGCCTGGGCGAGCTCGGTCGGTTCCTGAACGCCGAGCGCGCGGCCGGCCACCAAGTGCTGCCGGCCGGCGATCGCATCCTCGCGGCCTTCGCCCGCCCCATGAGCGAGGTGCGGGTGCTCATCGTGGGGCAGGATCCGTATCCGACGCCGGGGCACCCGATCGGCCTCTCGTTCGCGACGGCGCCGCAGGTGCGGCCGCTGCCGCGCAGCCTGCAGAACATCTACCGCGAGCTCAACGACGACCTCGGGATCCCTCCCGCCGCCCACGGCGACCTCACCGCCTGGGCCGACCACGGCGTCATGCTGCTCAATCGCGTGCTCACGGTGCGCGCCGGCGCGCCGGCCTCGCATCGCGGCAAGGGGTGGGAGGCCTTCACGGAGCACGCGATCCGCGCGCTGGTGGATCGCGGCGGCCCGCTCGTGGCGATCCTCTGGGGCAACGACGCGCGCTCGCTGGCTCCGCTGCTCGGCGATGTGCCGCGGATCGAGAGCCCGCATCCATCGCCCCTCTCGGCCTCGCGGGGGTTCTTCGGATCCCGCCCGTTCAGCCGGGCCGACGAGGCGCTGCGGGCGCGCGGATCGGACCCCGTCGACTGGCGCCTCGCGAGCTGAGGCCCCGGCCCGCGGGCCGTGCCGCCGGATCGGCGTGACCTGCCGCGCCCACTCATCACCTGCACAATGAGGCCCCGGCCTGTCGTTCACTTCGCCGATGCCCACCCCGGTTGCCGCTGAATACGCTGTCGAACGGGTGCCCGTATGTGCCCGGATCGTAGCGAAGAACGAAGACAAGGGGTCCGCATGGAACACTCGCAGACGGCCGAGACGACGACGAGGCGCCAGCGTCCGCAGACCGGCGCCGAATACCTCGAGAGCCTGCGCGATGACCGGGAGGTCTGGATCTACGGCGAGCGCGTCGAGGACGTGACGACGCACCCCGCGTTCCGCAACTCGGCGCAATCGCTCGCCGAACTCTTCGACGCGTTCGACGATCCGCGCTACAGCGGCAAGCTGCTCGTGCCGACCGACACCGGCAGCGGCGGGATGACCCATGCGTTCTTCCGCGCGTCGCGCAGCCAGGACGACCTGCGTGCGGGCCGCGATGCCACGGAGGTGTGGCAGCGCCTCGGCTTCGGATGGATGGGCCGCACGCCCGACTACAAGGCCGCGCTCGTGACGGGCTTCGGCACGAACCCCGAGTGGTTCGGGGAATTCGCCGACAACGCGCGCTACTGGTACCGGCGGACGCAGGAGGAGGTGCTCCACATCGGCCACGCCATCGTGCACCCGCCGGTGGATCGCGCGAAGGGTCCGGACCAGGTGCGCGACGTGTTCGTGCATGTGGACCGCGAGACCGATGCGGGCCTGATCATCAGCGGGGCGAAGGTCGTGGCGACCGGCTCGCCGCTCACCCAGTACATCTACGTCTCCCACTTCGGCGTGCCGCTCGACAACAAGGACTTCTCGGTCGTCTTCCTCGCGCCGACCAATGGCCCCGGCGTGAAGATGTTCGCGCGCGCCTCCTACGAGGAGGTCGCCGCGCGCACGGCCAACCCGATGATGTACCCGCTCTCGAGCCGGCTCGACGAGAACGATGCGATCCTCGTGTTCGACGAGGCGCTGATCCCGTGGGAGAACGTCCTCGTCTACGACACGGACCGGGTCAACAGGCTCGACCCCGAGAGCCGACGCCAGACGCGCGGCATCTTCCAGGCATCGACACGACTCGGCGTCAAGCTCGACTTCCTCGCGGGCGCGCTCAGCAAGGCGCTCGATATCACCGGAACCGGCTCGTTCCGCGGCGTGCAGGCCGCGCTCGGCGAGGTGATCGGCACGCGTCACGTGGTGCACGGCCTTCGCGACGGCATGATCGAGCGCGCGGAGCCGGGCTGGGGCGACGGCCTCGACCCCCATTTCGGCTACGGCATCGCCTACGCGGCGCTCGCACCGAAGCTCTACAGCCGCGCGCGGGCGATCATCGAGGAGACGGTGGCCTCGGGCATTCTGGAGCACGCGATCAGCGGCCTGGAGCTCGACGATCCGGAGCTCTCGCCGCTCGTCAATCGCTTCCTGCGCGGGAGCGGCGACCGTTCGGCGCTCGACCGCGCGAAGATCATGCACCTGCTGTGGGACGCGGTCGGCTCCGAGTTCGGCGCCCGCCACGAGCTCTACGAGCTCAACTACTTCGGCGCGCCCGAGGCGAACAACCTCGGCTCGCTCGCGGTCGCCAAGAACGACGGCACGCTCGACGACATGCGCGGCCTCGTCGAGGAGTGCATGAGCCAGTACGATATCACGGGCTGGAAGAACGACCGCTTCTTCGACGGCACCGATCTCTGACACACCGCGGGCGAGCCCGGCGGCCGGCCCCCGACGGTCGCCGAGCTTATCCGTCGGGTCCGGCCGAGTCGCCGGCCGGCCCTGCGGCACGAGCCGCTCGGCCGCGCCGCTGCAGGCGCCGGATCAGCCGGCCGGCGAGAAGCGCAGCGGCGGAAGGTCGGAGAGCGTGTGCAGGCCGGGCGAGGCGGCGAGCGCCGTGTCGATGCGCGCGATCATCTGCGTGGCGGTGCTGACGAGTCCCTGCGTCGCGCTTGCGCGCAGCTCGACGTCGGGCGTGCCCGTGACGCGCCAGTGCTCGGTCGAGTGATCGCCGATCCGCGCGAGGTCGTGGAGCACGAGCGCGATGCCCTCCGCGGTCTCGAGCTCGACGGTGCGGGCGGAGCCCGCGATCGTTCCCGCCGGGATCGCGCGCTCGCCGTGCGGGAGCAGCGCGACCGCGTCGCCCTCGCGCACCGCCGGGCCGAGCGTCGCCCGTGCGCCGGTCACCGTCAGGCCGAGGCCGCGGGCGATCGCCTGGAGTGAGCTGAAGGCGGCGCCGGAGCCCGGCGCGTCGTCGTGCTCGACCGGGTAGTCGGCGGCCGGCCTGCCGAGCAGGGCCGCGACGCCGGCGTTGCTCGAACGCGCGGCGGCGAAGGGCCGGGTGCAGGTGCCTTCGAGCCGATCCAGGCGCGTCACGATGCCGGTGAGCGCGAGGGGCAGGTGCACCCAGAGCGCATCGACATGGCCGCTCGCGAGCACGGAGACGCCGTGCGCGCGGGCGAGCGCGTCGATCGACTCGGCACGCGCCGGGTCGCTCGCCCACGGGGCGAGCAGCTCTTCGCCGGCGCTGATCACGTGCGCACCCGCGGTGATGCACGCGACCAGGGCGCTTTCGGTCGCGGCGAGCGTCGAGGCGGTCGACATCAGCACGACGTCGGGCCGCGTTTCGGCGAGCGCGCCCGCGAGGTCGCCGCGCACCGCGATCCCCACGGGGTTGAGGCCGGCGAGTTCGCCGACATCCCGCCCCACGGCGGCTCCGCGCCCGATCACCGCCACGAGCTCGTGGCCGCGATCGCGCAGCCGGGGCGCGACCAGCCGGGTCACCTGCCCGGCGCCCACGAGCGCGACGCGCGCGCTCACGGCTCGACCGGGGTGGCGGCGCCCGCGAGTTCCTCGTCGGTGAGGAAGCGGCCGTGCTCCGGGCTGAACGCCCCGAAAACGCCCGATCCGCGCCGCGGCTGCTCGCGCAGCCCGAATGTCGCCCCCGTCGGGTCGATGAGCGTCGCGTACCGGGTCTCGAACAGCGACTCGTCGATCGGCACGGTCACCCGCGCGCCGTAGGCCACCGAGGTCTCGACCGCGCGGTGGATGTCGTCGACCTGGAAGTACGGGATCCAGTGCGATTCGGTGGTCTCGCGGAAGAAGCTCGTCATGTCGACCACGCCGGCAAGGCCGGTCTCGTTCGCGAACAGGACCCGGTAGCTGTAGGGGTCATCGGGCACCGCGACCTGCTCGAGGTCGAGCACACGGGTGTAGAACGCGCACGAGCTCTCGATCTCGCGGGTGCAGAGTTCGAGCATCATGCGCAGTTCGCGCGCAATACGCTCATCGCCGGGCTTGCGCTCGGTGATGACGATCTGCGAGCGATCCGGCGCGGTGATGAGGAGGTTCTCGCCCAGGCTCGCCTCGTGCGAGTAGTCACCGCCCAGCTCGCGCACCCGCTGCTTGACCGATTCCAGATCGTCGGACACCGCGCGGGGCAGCCACTTCGCCGGCGCATCGGCATCGGGAACGATGAGGCCCCAGGTCGCTGCCCCGAGGTTCCTGCTGTCGGCGGCAATGACCGTGGTCTCCGCGCCGAGGACGCCATTGTAGAAGTCGCGGATGTGCTCTGCCCGGCTCGAGCGCAGCATCGGAACGCGCAGCTCGGTGAGCAACCTGGTTTCGTGAACGGAAGTCATGGGTGTCTCAACTTCGGGACGTCGGTGGGTGGATTTCGGAGGCGAGGGGGTTCAGCGTGTCCGGGCGGCCGGCCTGCGGCGTAACCTGCACGCCCGCGCCGATCACGGCGACCCAGAAGTGCATCTTGTTCTGGAAGGATGCGAGGGAGCGGCCGGTCAGCGACTCGATCTGTGCGATGCGGTAGCGCAGCGTGTTGCGGTGCACGAAGAGCTCGGCCGCGGTGCGCTGGCTGGAGCAGTCGAGCGCCAGGAAGGTCGCGAGGGTCAGCACCAGGTCGCCGTGATTCTGCTCGTCGTAGCGCACGAGCGGGGTCAGCACCTCATCGCTCAGCGTCTTCAGCGGCAGATCGAGGTTCGCGAGGAGGAGCAGGGACCCCAGATTGAGGCTCATCTCGTCGGTGATGCCCGGGCCGCTCGCTGCGGCCGTTCTTGCGTGGTAGTAGCTGAGGCGGAGGCCCGAGAGCCCTTTGAACACACCGCCGATGCCGACGCGAGGGTCCGGCCCGAGCCGCGAGAGCCGCTCGTGCGCGACCTCGGCGACGACCCTGGCCGGCGCGGCCGCCGGCACGACGAGCACGACGTACCCGTCGATGAGCGCGCGGATATAGGGATCTCGGCCGCTGCCGACGAGGGTGTGGAGATTCCAGGGGAAGGATCGCAGCCGGGCCGGCGACGTGTCGACGAGCCCGCAGATCACACGGTAATCCGTATCGGGATCGATGCCGATCTCGGCGAAGCGGCGGGTCGCGTCCTCATCGGGGAGCCGCGCGGTGAAGAAGTCCTCGAGGACCTGCGCCACGAGTTCACGCTTGCCCTCGAGCCGCGCGTTCATGCGCGAGAGGTACAGGGAGACGAGGTCGGCCGCGAAGTGGCACACCCCGCCAGGATCGCTGTCGAGGCGGGCGGCGAGGAACGCCACCGGTTCGCCTTCGACCAGGAGTGGGTAGACGACGAGCCCGGTGTCCGACGCGTCCGTGGCGCGGCGGAGGATCTCGTCGGGGTCCCACTCGGCACGGCTCGGCGTCGAGGCGAGGAAGCTGCCGCGGGTATCGATCACGCACACCGGGGTCTGCGCGGCTGCGGAGAGCACCGAGACGATGCTGCTGAAGTCGAACTCGGCGCGTGCGGCACGGGCGAGGCGCTGCAGGGTCTCGGCGATCCATGTCGCATCCCGCGCGGGCGCCGCCGTCTCGCTCATAAGTACTCAGTATTGCCACTCCGCCGAGGGGGAACAAGTGCGGACCGGGCCTTGGCGCTATGCAGTCGCACGGGTCATCCGCGCACGGCTGTGCACTTGTTGCATGCGATGCGGCGGGGGATCGGTCATCGTTGTCTTTCAGGAGAGGTTTCACTTCTTTTACGAGACATGGGTGTCGACGCTGTGGAGGCGAGCGAGTGGTCAGACGAATCGCGATATTACTGGGACTGGGACTGCTCACCCTCTTCGCTATTTCGGTCATCGTCTTCGGCGCGACCCAGGCTCTGCCCGGTGACATCACCGTGCAGTTGCTCGGCGTGCAGACGACTCCGGAAGCCGTGGCGCAGCTGCGCGAACAGCTCGGCCTCGATCGCCCGGTGATCGAGCAGTACTTCACCTGGATCAGCGGCGTGCTGCAGGGCGATTTCGGCACCTCCCTCGCGAATCAGCTGCCCGTCGCGACGCTGATGAGCTCGCGACTGATCAACACGCTGGTGCTCGCCGGCATCTCGCTGCTCATCACGGTCCCGGTGGCGATCCTCGTCGGCACGATCGCCGCCCGCTACCGGGACTCGTGGTTCGACCGCGGCCTCGTCGCCGTGACGACCATCATCTCGGGCATCCCCGAGTTCGTCATCGGCATCCTGCTCGTCTCCGTCGTGATCTTCTTCAAGTTCACGGCCATTCCTCCGGTCTCGACGCTCGACCCCGGGAAATCGATCTGGGAGCAGGGCAACATGCTGGTGCTCCCCGTGATCACGCTCGTGCTCACCGCGGTGCCGCTGCTCGCCCGCATGGTGCGCAGCACGGTGGTGGAGCAGCTCGACGCGGAATACATCGTGATGGGTCGCCTGAACGGGCTGCCGACCCGCAACCTCGTGCTGCAGCAGGCGCTGCCGAACGCGTTCCCGCCGCTTATCCAGTCGGTCGCGCTCGTCACCCGCTACCTCGTCGCCGGCGTCGTGATGGTCGAGGTCGTCTTCGGGTTCCCCGGGATGGGCACCGCGCTCATCGACTCCGTTGCGCTGCGGGATCTGCCGACCGTGCAGTTCGTCGCGCTCGCGCTCGCCGCGGTGATCGTCGCCGCGAACATCCTCGCGGATCTCTTCGCGACCCTGGCCACCCCGAAACTGAGGACGGCGCTCTCATGACCACGTCGCAGATTGCCGTGCTGCCGGCCACGCGCAACAACTCGTCCGCCAAGCGGCTGCTGCTTCGCACGCTCTCCTACCCGCGCACCGTGGTCGGCCTGGTACTGGCGGTCATCGTGATTCTCATCGCGGCCATCGGCCCGATGCTCGCGCCGAACGACCCGAACGCCCTGCTCACCATGCCCGGAACCCCGCCGGCCGAGGGCTTCCCGCTCGGCGGCGACGTGCTCGGCCGCGACGTGCTCTCGCGCTTCCTCGCCGGCGGCGCGATGATCCTCGCGATCAGTGCCCTCGCCACGCTCGTCGGCAGCGTCGTCGGCGTCGTGATCGGCCTCTTCGTCGGCGCCGGGAGTACGAAGAGCGGGGCCGCGCTCTCCTGGGTCACCGACGTGCTGCTCTCGTTCCCGCAGATCGTGCTGCCGCTGCTCTTCATCGCCCGCTTCGGGCCCGAGCCCTGGCTCTTGGTGCTGGTCGTCGCGCTCAACCAGTTCCCGCAGACGACTCGCCTCGTGAAGTCGATCACCGCCGAGGTGTACGAGCGCGACTTCGTGAAGGTCGCGGAGGCGGTGGGGATGCCCAAGTGGAAGATCCTCTTCCGCGAGGTGCTGCCGAACACACTCTCGCCGATCTTCGTCGACGTCGCCTTCCGCTTCTCGTACGCGATCGCCCTCGTGGCCTCGCTGAGCTTCATCGGTTTCGGCGCGCAGCCGCCGGATCCCGACTGGGGGCGCATGATCTACGAGAACAAGGGCTTCTTCTCGCTGCAGCCCTGGGGCGTTCTCGCCCCCATGCTCGCGGTGCTCGTGCTTACCCTCGGCGCCCACCTCGTCTCGGATGGCCTCGCCCGTGCACTCGGCAAGGGCGACCCGAGCAAGTAGACCGACCCCCGGGTCGCAGACGTTCCACCAATCCACGAAGAATCACCCACAACCGACAGGAGATCACTCACATGTCACCCTCGAATGCATCGTTCCTGAACCAGCCGATGAGCCGACGTGCGCTCCTCGGCGGTACGGGAGTCCTCGCAGCAACGTCGCTGCTCGCTTCGTGCGCGAGCCCGTCGCCGTCGCCCACGCCGGGCGGCGGTGGAACGGGAACGCCCTCCACGGGCGGACTCTTCCGCATCGGCTACCTCGGCGGATCCGGCGCCGACCAGATCGACCCGATTCTCGCCTCGGGCAGCCCGGACGCGATGCGTCTGCGCCAGCTCTACAGCAACCTCGCCCTGTACGGAGAGGACGGTGCGGTCGCGCCGAGCCTCGCCGAGTCGATCACGCAGGAGGGCGTGAACACCTGGGTCGTGCGCCTGCGCGACGGAGTCACGTTCCACAGCGGCAAGACGCTCGACGCCGATGACCTGATTTTCTCGATCCAGCGCATCCTGGGCCCGGACTCGCACAACACCGGCACCCTCGGGATGATCGACCCGAACGGCCTGAAGAAGCTCGACAACCTCACGGTCGAGCTGACGCTGAGCACTCCCGCATACTACCTGCCCGAGTCCTTCACCCAGGTCTCCGCGAGCATCGTGCCGGTCGACTTCGACCCGGCGAACCCGGTGGGCACGGGCCCCTTCAAGCTCAAGTCGTTCACTCCGGGCGAGAAGGTCGAGTTCGTGCGGTTCGACGATTACTGGGGCGATGTCGCGAAGGTCGACGAGCTCAGCATCCAGACCTTCAAGGACGAGGCCGCGCGCGTGGCCGCGCTCCAGGGCGGCCAGATCGATCACGCGCCGCTGCTCGCCGCGTCGTTCACCGGCGTGGTGCAGGGTGCCAGCAACCTGACGCTCCACAACTACGCGAGCGGCCGCTTCGAGAACGTCGTGCTGCAGACCACGAGCCCCGAGTTCAAGAACCCCGAGGTGCGGCGCGCCATGCGCATGCTGGTCAACCGCCAGCAGATCGTGGATCAGGTCTACGGCGGCTTCGCGTCGATCGGCAACGACATCCCGGAGCCGAGCAGCGTCTACTACAACAAGGATCTGCCGCAGTGGGAGCACGATATCGACGAGGCGATGTCGATCCTCAAGAGCGCGGGTGCGGCCGACATGCAGCTCGAGTTCGTCGCGGCCGACCTCACGCCGACCACGGTGAACATGGCACAGGCCGTCACGCAGCAGTTCGTCGAGGCCGGCATCGACACCAAGATGAAGCAGATCGAGGCATCGGCGTACTACAGCCCGGATTCGGGGTTCGGCACGCCGGATCGCGCGCTCTCGCTCGACATCTGGGGCGGGTGGTCGTTCGCGACGTTCACCAACCTGTCGCAGTTGCCGGGCGCCGACTTCAACGAGAGCAGCTGGGAGAACCAGGACTTCCTCTCGGCCTACAAGGCGGCGAGCAACACAGTCGACGAGGCCGAGCGCAAGAAGCACCTCGCCGACGCGCAGGAGATCATGCACAGCGAGAGCGGCACGATCATCCCGGCGTTCATCGATGTGCTCGACGTCTACGGGAGCAACGTGCAGGGGTACAAGACGGACCCGCTCGGCCTCGGCGGCGGCGACTTCAACTACACCGGCATCAGCTTCACGAGCTGATCGGATTCGCACCCGGTGGCGGGGCCCCGGTCGATGAGACCGGGCCCCGCCCATGGCCGCACAAGACGAGGATGGAGATCCGATGACGCAGGAATCGCGCCCGACGGCGCTCGCGACGCTCGACACGCATGTCGCCGGCGAGCCGGCGAGGATCGTGCTGAACGCGGCCGAACTGCTTCGGGGCGAGACCCCCGGTGCGCGGCGCGAGGATCTGCTCACCCGGCAATCGTGGATCCGCACGGGGCTCATGCGCGAGCCCCGGGGCCACCGCGATATGTTCGGCGTCATCGTCGTCCCGCCGAGCGACCCCGCGACGGCCGACGTCGGAGCCGTCTACATGGAGCACGACGGGTGCCCGATGACTTGCGGTCACGGCACGATCGGCCTCGTGTCGGCGATCATCGAGCGGGGCATCGTGCCGGGGCTGGAGCGTGCCGACACGGTGCGGGTCGAGGCGCCGGGCGCGATCATCCCGGTCGCCGTGAATCGCGATGCGCGCGGCGGGCTCGCCTCCGTCGTGCTGAGGCAGCCGGCGATGCGCGTGGCTGCGCGCCCGGTGCTGCCGCATCCCGAGCGGGCGGGGGAGACGGTCGCCGCGGCGCTGCTGCAGGGACCGACCTGGGTGCTGCTCGTCGAGGAATCGGAACTCGGCGTCGCGATCGCCGAGACGGCGACGGAACGCCTGCTCGAACTGGTGCGCAGTCTGCGCGGCTCGGTGCTCGCGTGGCTCGAGACGCGGCCGTCGGAGCTCGGAGCCGACGCGAGCGAGGCAGCGCAGCACCTCGCCGGATCGCCGATCGGCATCCTCGGCGCGCCGACGCGCGATGACTGCGCCGTGCGCACCTTCGTCGGCTTCGGCGAGCGTTCGATCGATCGTTCGCCCTGCGGCACCGCAGTTTCCGCGCTCGTCGCGCTGCGTGCGAGCGACGGCGAGCTGGCTCCCGGCGACTGGATCGGGATCGAGGCCGTGAGCGGCGAGCGGTTCGACGCCGCGATCGCAGAGCACCCGGCAGACGGGAACGTCGCGGCGCACATCCGCGGCCGCGGGTACATCACGGGACAGGCGGAGTTCGAGTTCGACGAGGCGGATCCCTTCGCCGAGGGCTTCGAGCTGTAGGCGCGGGCGGCGGTTCCGCGCGACCCCGATGCGGAACGATCCGGCCGGGCCCAAGACATCGAGATTCAACGAGAATATGGAAGAGAGTGAGTGACCGTGTCACGAGCAGTCATGGAAGAAGACGAGGCCCCGCAGGCCGAGCAGACCCCGCAGCAGCACGCGGCGAAGTCGACCGGGGAGGCCGGGCTCGACGGTCACGGCGCGGTCGCGATCGCGATCGAGGTCGATCCCCGGGTGCAGGGCGTGGTCGACGAGCTGCTCGAACGGGCGCGCGAGATCCGCCCGGTGCTGCGCGCGGATCAGGCCGCGACGGAGGAGCGCGGCGTCTACTCGCAGCAGGTGCACGAGTTCTTCCTCGAGCACGGCTTCTACAAGATGCTGATGCCACTGAAGTTCGGCGGTCTCGAGCTTACGGTCAGCGCCTTCTACCAGGTCATCGCCGAGATCTCACGCGGGTGCCCGTCGACCGGCTGGTGCCTCTCGCTCGCCGCCGGCCACTCGCTGTCGCTCGGTTCGTACTGGCCCGAGGAGTCCCAGCGCGAGGTCTTCGGGCAGCACGGCTACATGGTGTGCCCCGCGAGCGGCAACGGCATGGATGTGACGCTGACCCGGGTCGAGGGCGGATGGCGCGTGAGCGGCTTCTGGCGCTACAGCTCGGGCGCCCCCTACTCGACCCACTTCATGCCGACCCTGCTGCTGCCGAACGAGGACGGCAGCGTGACCCGCAGCTGGGCGGTGCTCCCGCGAAGCGACTTCGAGGTCGTCGGCGACTGGGGCCGCGTCATGGGCATGCGGGGCAGCGGCTCGAACAGCATCCGCATCGCAGACGCCGCGATCCCCGACCATCTGATCGTCACGCAGAACTGGGCGCATCAGCTCACCGAGCCGGCGATCGGCTACCGGGTGCACGGCAATCCGCTCTACTCGGGCACCTTCACGGCGTTCGGCGAGGGCGAGGTCGCCGCGGTGACGGTCGGCCTCGGCTACGCCATGGCCGACGAGTACGAGCGCATCATTCTCACGTCGAGCCACCCCTACGTCAAGGACGGCAGCGTGCGCGCCGAGCACGCCGACTGGCAGCGCAACCTGGGCCTCGCCATCAGCAAGGTCGATGCCGCGGCATCGATCCTCGCCCGCGGCGGCCAGCTCTACAGCGCCTACGCCGCTCGGCTGGTGGCCGGCATCGAGCCGTTCAGCATGTCGCGCTCCACGCGACTCAGCGGCACCTACTTCGTGCTCGAGGAGCTGATCTGGGAGGCGGTCGAGGGGCTCTTCCGCACCGCCGGCACCCGCTACTCGGCCGACGGCGAGACGCTGCAGCGCTACTTCCGCGACATGGTCGCCACGCGCACGCGCACCGACCAGTTCGAGTTCGTGGCGTCGCCGACCGCGACCGCGTTCCTGCGCGCCCGGGGTGAACTCGGATGAGCGGGCCGGGGTCGCACGCGGGCGGAGCCGAACGCGCGGCCGACGTCCTGGCGTCGCGCGCTCCGATCGTCGAGGTGTCCGGCCTCACCCTCGACATCGTCTCCGGGCGCACGATCGTGCACGATGTCGGCTTCACGGTGCGCCCCGGCGAGATCCTGGGCGTCGTCGGCGAATCGGGCAGCGGGAAGACGACCGTCGGCATGACGCTGCTCGGCTACGTGCGCGACGGCGCTCGCATCGTCGGCGGATCCGTGAGGGTCGACGGCGTCGAGATGGTCGGGGCGGATGAGGCCGCCCTGCGCGCCCTGCGCGGTCACCGCGTCTCGTACGTGTCGCAGGATCCGAGCGCCGCCTTCAACCCGGCGCTGCGGATCCGCAAGCAGCTGCTCTCGTTCATGCGGGTGCACGACCGGGAGGCCTCCGTCGAGGAACTCGGCGAGCGTATCGACGAGGTGTTCGCCGAGGTCGCACTGCCGGTCGAGCGCGAGTTCCAGAACCGCTACCCGCACCAGCTCTCGGGCGGCCAGCTGCAGCGCGTGGCGATCGCGCTCGCGCTGCTGCTCAAGCCGCCGCTCATCGTCCTCGACGAGCCGACCACCGGGCTCGACGTGACGAGCCAGGACAAGATCCTGCGCCTCGTGCGCGATCTCTGCACGAAGCACGACATCGCCGCGCTCTACGTCACGCACGACCTCGCGGTGGTCGCGGATATCGCCGACACCGTTATGGTCATGCGCTTCGGCGAGGTCGTCGAGCACGCGACCGCGCGCGAGATCTTCTGCGACCCGCAGGCGGACTACACGAAGGCCCTCATCGCCGCGGCACCGGACCTGGTGATCGACGAGGCGACCGAGGCGCGCGCGCACGCCCCGTTCGATCCGGATGCCGCGCTCTCGGTGCGCGGGTTGAGCGGCAGGTACGGATCCCGCACGGTGATCCACGACATCGACTTCGACCTCCGGCGCGGCGAGTGCCTCGCCCTCGTGGGCGAGTCGGGCTCGGGCAAGAGCACGCTGTCGAAATGCCTCATCGGCCTGCACGCCGACCACAACGGCGCGATCGCGCTCGAGGGCGTCGAAGTGCCGCGGAAGGCCATCCGCCGCCCGCTCGCCGCGCGCAAGGAGATGCAGTACATCTTCCAGAGCCCGCACACCTCGCTGAACCCGCGCCGCACCGTGGCCGAGTCGATCGCGATGGTGCACGCGGCGGTCGGCGGGTCGCGCCGAACGCGCGCGCAGGAGATCCGCGACGTGCTCGACCGCGTCGGCCTCGGCGACCGCCACGCCTCCGCGCTGCCCTGGCAGCTCTCGGGGGGCGAGCGCCAGCGGGCCTCGATCGCCCGCGCGCTCGTGGCCAAGCCGAAGGTGCTGATCTGCGACGAGGTGACGAGCGCGCTCGACGTGATCGTGCAGGATCAGGTGCTCGATCTTCTGCGCGAACTGCTCGCCGAGGAGCAGCTGTCGATGGTGTTCGTCACGCACAACCTCGCCGTCGTCAGCGAGCTCGCGGATCGCATCCTCGTGATGCAGCACGGCCGGATCGTGGAGGAGGGCGCAGCCGACCAGGTGCTGCACCGCCCCGAGCACGAGTACACGAAGCAGCTCGTCGGCAACACGCTGTCGATCCAAGCGGTGCGCGACGAGCGCTGGGTCTGAGCGGCGGGCGCGTGCGGATCGCGTCCGGAGGTGTCTGCCGCTGCGCAGCGACGCGCCTACTGCTGCACAGCCGCGCTCGCCAGCGCGTGCTCGGAGGCGTGCACGCTTTCGCCGAGCTCGAGCAGCCGGCCGACCGCGTTCTCGACCTCCTCGACGGCGACCTGCGCGTTGCCCAGGACAACCTGTGCGAGGATCCCTTCCATGTAGAAGGCGATCGGGCGTGCGGCCGAGGGCGTGCAGTAGCGGCCGACCAGCTCGACCATGGTCCAGTCCTCCACCTCGGCGCGCAGGACCTGCTGCGAGAAGGTGCTGACGTAGACGCCGTAGCCCTCGAAGAGCGATGCCCGCCAGTCCGTGGTGATGTGCTCCATCATCCGAGCGATGCCGCCGGCGACGCCGAACTCCGGCACGTACTTCTCGAGCACGTCTTCGAAGTACTGGTTGCTCTGCGCCTTCAGCGAGCGCACGGTCGACACGAGCAGGTCGTCCTTGTCGGTGAAGTAGTAGGTCGTCGACCCGAGCGGCACGCCGGCCGTCGCCGCGACCGAGCGGAAGGTGACTGCGCCGATGCCCTGTTCGCCGATGATCCGGGCCGTCGCATCGATGATGCGTTGCCGCCGGTGGGGGTCGTTCTTCGAACGCGTACGGGCTGTTCTCGCGGGCATCTTCACATCTTCAACTCTAATGACAACCCCGGCCGTCACGATTATTCAAATGAACAGCGCGTGCATCTTGCGTCGTCGGCGGGGTGCGATTATCATCCATATGTGTACATAGGTACGTAAATATTCTACCCGAGTCCACCGATCGAATCGATGAAGATCCGCGAACGCGGCGAAGACGCCCGGCGGCACCCGAAGGGGCCGACGTCGGGAAGAGAGAGGAACCAGCACTATGAGCGATGAGACGCAGCAGGCGGCCGCAGGGTCGCGCGTCCAGACGGGGGAGGAATTCCTCGAGAGCCTGCGCGACGGCCGCGCCGTGTGGAGCTACGGCGAGCGCGTCGATGACGTGACCACGCACCCCGCGTTCCGCAACTCCGCGCGATCGCTCGCCGAACTCTACGACCTGATGCACGCGCCCGAGACGTTCGACGTCATGAACGCCCCGACCGACACGGGCAGCGGCGGCACGACGCACCCGTTCTTCAAGGTCGCGCACTCGAAGGACGACCTGCGGGCCAGCAAGGCCGCGATCAGCCGCTGGCAGGAGCAGGTGTTCGGCTGGATGGGCCGCACCCCCGACTACAAGGCCTCGCTCATCACCACGCTCGGCGACAACCCCGAGTACTTCGGCGAGTACGCCGACAACGCGCGGTTCTGGTACAAGGAGGTGCAGGAGCGCGTGCTGCACATCGGCCACGCGATCGTGAACCCCCCGGTCGACCGCTCGCTGCCGATCTCGGAGTCGAAAGACGTGTTCGTGCACGTGGACCGCGAGACCGACAACGGTCTGATCGTGAGCGGTGCGAAGGTCGTCGCGACCGGTTCGCCCACGACGCAGTACGTCTACATCTCGAAGAGCGGTGGCCCGCCCGTCACCGAGAAGAGCATGGCGCTCACGTTCATCGCGCCCGTGTCGGGCAAGGGCATCAGCATGATCAGCCGCGCCTCGTACGAGGCCGTCGCCGCCCGCGCGGCGAGCCCCTTCGACTACCCGCTGAGCTCGCGGCTCGACGAGAACGACACCGTCCTCGTCTTCGACGAGGCGCTGATCCCGTGGGAGAACGTGCTCGTCTACGACGTCGACCGCATCAACGAGTTCGAGGATGTGTCGGGCTGGGTTCCGCGTGCGCTGTTCCAGGCGTCGACCCGCATGGGCGTGAAGCTCGACTTCCTCGCCGGCGCCGTGTCCAAGGCGCTCGAGATCACCGGCTCCGGCGCCTTCCGCGGGGTGCAGGCCGGGCTCGGCGAGATCCTCTCGTACCGCCACGCGGTGCACGCCATGCGCGACGGCATGATCGAGAGCGCCGAGCAGGGCTGGAGCGAGGGATCCGTGATCCCGGGTACCGCCTACGGCTACGCGTACGCGGCCATGGCGCCCGGCATGTACCGGCGTATCCGCGAGATCATCGAGACGATCGTGGCCTCCGGCCTCATCTACCTGAACTCGAACGCCGTCGACTTCGAGACGCCCGAGATCCGCCCCTACCTCGACCGCTACCTCCGCGGGTCGAACGGCAAGACGGCGCTCGACCGGTCGAAGACCATGAAGCTCCTGTGGGACGCGATCGGCAGCGAGTTCGGCGCCCGCCACGAGCTGTACGAGCTGAACTACTTCGGGCAGCCCGAGGTCAACCACCTCGCCATCACCGCCCTCGCGCAGGCCGACGGATCGCTGGATTACGCCCGCGGCCTCGTCGAGCAGTGCATGAGCGAGTACGACCTGAAGGGGTGGACGAGCGACCGCTTCATCACCCCGAACGATGTCAACTTCATCGCGCAGCGCGGGAAGTGAACGGAAAGATCGGAGAATCGAACGATGTCTGAAAACCTGAACGGCGCTGGGCCGGACGAACTGCTCGACCTGTTCCGCAACACCTTCCGGAGGCATGCCGGCGGGGTCGTCGTGCTCACCGGAGCCGACGAGCTCGGGCAGCCGATCGGCTTCACCGCGACGTCGCTGGCCTCGCTCTCGGCGGTGCCCGCGCGTGCCACCTTCAACGTGATCAAGCGCACCAACGGCTACCGGGCGATCGCCCGGGGTCGTCGCGTCGCCGTGAACTTCCTCGGCGCCGAGTCGGCCGACCTCGGTCGCCGGTTCGCCGGGCCGTTCGAGGAGCGCTTCGTCGGCGACCATTGGAGCTTCGACAACGGTACGCCCGTGCTCCACGACGCCGCGGTGACGCTCTTCACCGAGATCACCGATGTGTACGACCAGGGCGAGAACGCCATCGTCGTCCTCGAGATCCTGGGCGGACGCGTCGGGGAGGAGCAGGATCCGCTGCTCTACCACAACCGCGAGTTCGGCACGATCCGCGAGCTCGCGCACACGCTCGTCTGAGCCCTGCCGTCGCAGGTCCTCGTCCGCGGCACCGTGAGTTCGGCTCGCGGTGCCGCGAATCCGTTGAAGGGACGCGCTTCCGTTCGCTATAAGAACGCAGGTGTTGCCCTCGAGTGAACATTCTGCTTCACTCGATGGCAAGCCGTTCGACAGCGGTCCGACGAGTGAGATGGGTGGCAGTGTGAGCGGCGATCGAGCGGGATTCTTCGTGCGTCACCGCGCCCCGCGCGTGACGCCGCTGCTCATCGTCGCCCTGGGCTTCCTGTCGATGGGCTCCGCGTTCGCCACGGACGTGTACCTGCCGGCCATGCCCGGCGTCGTGACCGACCTGCGCACCACGCCGGCGTTCGTGCAGGCGACGCTGACCGCGTTCATCCTCGCGCAGGCCCTCGGCAACCTCGTCGTCGGCCCGATGTCCGACCGCTGGGGCCGGTGGCGGCCGCTGCTCATCAGCACGGTCGTGTTCGTGCTCGCGAGCACGGGCGCGGCACTCGCCCAGGACATCTGGATGCTGCTGGCCATGCGCGCGATCCAGGGCTTCGCCTCGGCCGCCGGGCCGGTCATCTCCCGAGCGGTCGTCGCCGACCTCACCTCCGGGGTGCGGGCGGCCCGCCTGTTCAGCATTCTGATGATGCTGTTCGGGCTCGCCCCGGTGATCGCCCCGCTCATCGGGGGTCCGTTGACCGAGCTCGGCGGGTGGCGCCTGGTGATGTGGGGCATCCTGGCGCTCGGCGCGGCCGGCGTGATCGTGTCGCTGCTCCTGCCCGAGAGCCTGCCGTCCGACCGGCGTCGCCTCGTTCGGCTGCGCAGCGTCGTCGGCGATTACGTCGGGCTCACGCGCAACCGGGTCTTCCTCACAGGGTCGCTCATCGTGATGGCCGCGTTCGGCGTCGTGATGACGTGGCTCACGACCTCGTCCTTCGTGCTTCAGGATCACTACGGGCTCTCGCCCACGGGGTACGCGCTCACCTTCGGCGCGAACTCGGCGGGGTTCGGGCTGGCGGGCCTGCTGAACACCGCGCTCCTGCGGCGATTCACGCCCGCAGCGATCCTCCGCGGCGCCATCTTCGTCATCGTCGGCGCGTGCGGGCTGCTGCTCGTGCTCGCGCTGCTCGACGCGCTGAGCTTCTGGCTCCTCGTCGTCCTCGTCACGATCGCTTTCGGATCCACGGCGCCGCTGATGGCGAACACCACGGCGCGCGCACTCGGCGCGGTGCGCCCGACCGAGGTGGGAACGGCGTCGGCGTTCCTCGGGGCGATCGAGTTCGTGGTGCCCGCCGTCATCGCTCCAATCCTCGGCATGTTCGGCAGCAGCCCGGTACCGGCCGCGGCGGGCTTCTTCGCCTATGCGATGCTGGCGCTCCTGCTCTGGCTGAGGCTCCGACGGATGCCGGAAGGGGCGCCTCTCCCGGGTGCGGGCGGAGTCGCCGCCTGACACCCGGGTGGGTGTGTTCTTTGCGTGCATCCGATCAGCCGGTGCGTGCGGAGTTCCGGCGCAAATTCTAGGCGAGACAAGGGATCGCGGGGGTTTCGAGCTTCCCCGGGGCCTCGACTCGCATTGCTCCGGCTGCATACACTTTGGGCATCTCGGCGCACGTCGAGAAGCCGTTTCTGCACAGGGATGTGATGTGACCGTTTTCGAATCCACCGGCTGCCCGCTGCCGGTCCGTATCGAGTCCCGTGCCGCGGTGGATCCGCCTCCCGCATGTGATGCGATCGTGGTGGGCGGCGGGATCATCGGTCTGCTCATCGCCATCGGGTTGCGGGAGCGCGGCCGCAGCGTGATGGTCCTCGAAGCGTGCAACGTAGGCAGCGCGCAATCGGGCCGGAATATGGGCTTCGTGCGGGAACAGGGGCGTGATGCGGTCGAGGCCGAGGCGATGCGGTATTCGGCCAGCCGCTGGCGCGCGCTCGCGGAGCGCTTCGGTGCACGGTTCGGCTGGACCGGCGGTGGGCACCTGTCGATCGCGCGGGATGAGCAGAGTCTGGCGCAAGTCGAGAGCTGGGGCGGCATTGCCGCCGGGGTCGGCACGCGCTTCGAGGTCGTGACGGGGCGTGCGGCGAGGGATCGTTGGCCGTGGTTGGCCAAGGACATCGCGGGCGTGGGGTACACGCCCGATGATGGCCACGTCGACCCGGCGAGCGCGATGCGTGCGATCGCGGGCTCGGCCCGAGAACTCGGGGTGGAGATCGTCGAAGGCGCCGTCGTCGAAGAGATCGAACGCGCTGCCGGCCGTGTTGAGGGCGTCGTTCTCGCGGACGGCCGGAGCGTGCACGCGCCGCTCGTCGTCGTCGCGGCGGGTGCGTGGTCCGGACGCCTCCTCTCGCGGGTCGGCGTGCGGCTGCCGCTGCACATGGGGCGGGGAACGCTCTCGGCTACAAGGCCCTTCCGCAGGATCACCGAGTCGAGTGGTTGGGATGTGACCGGGGCGGGGTTCCGTCAGGCGCCCGACGGCCGGGTCGTCTTCGGGATGGGCGCGTTCGTCGACGTCGATGTCCGCTGGGAGGACCTCCGATCATCGTTCGCGCTCCTGCCGACGCTCTGGCAGAACCGCAGGACCATGCGCGTGCGTCCGGGCGCTCAACTCGCGCGGGATCTCGGCGGTCTCGTCACTGGTCGCGGACTCTCGCCGCTCGATCGAACCGAGCCGAGAGCGAATATGCGGGCATCGGATGAGGGGCTGCAGCGACTGCGCGAACTCGTCCCGGCGTTCGCGGAGCTCGAGGTCGAGTCGGTCTGGGCCGGCGTGATCGACAGCACGCCGGACTTCCTGCCCATCGCGGGCGGAACCGGCATCGACGGGCTCCTCGTGGTCGCCGGGACGAGCGGCCACGGTCTCGGCATCGCTCCCGCCCTCGCCGACGGCGTCGTCGCCATCGCCGAGGGCCGCGACGAGGCCGACCTCATCGACGCCCTCTCGCGACAGCGGTTTCCGAGTTAGACCGGCCGGCCGTGCCGAGCGAGACCCCGTAACACCTACCAAAACGATCGAAGTGGATTGGAATCAGAACCCATGAGTGAATCACTGCCGTGGCCCTTCTACACCGTGCCCGACAAGATCGATGTCCGAGGCCTGGACGTCGCCTACCGGAGGAGCGGAGAGGGCGAACCCGTGCTCTACCTGCACGGCGCAGGGCTGACCCAGCGCTGGCTGCCGTTCCACGAGAAGCTGTCCGAGGGCGTCGACCTCATCGCCCCGGAGCACCCCGGCTTCGGCGACACCGAGATGCCCGAGTGGCTCGACGGTTTTGACGATGTCGTGCTGCACTACGCGGATTTCCTCGATGCGCTCGGCCTCGACCGCGTGCACGTCGTGGGCCACTCGTTCGGCGGCTGGATCGCCGCGGAGTTCGCGGTGTTCTTCCCCGAGCGCATCAAGTCCCTCCAGCTGATCGCTCCGGCGGGCCTGAAGGGCGCGGATCTTCACGACAGCTACCGCCAGGAGGGCGCGGAGGCGCTCGAGCGCGTCTTCAACGGTCGGGCTGAGGAGTTCCCCGAGTATCTCGAAGAGGGCGACCCGGTCGAAGCCCTGGTGCAGGGCTACAAGGAGCTGACCGCACGTGCGCGACTGGCCTGGCAGCCGCGGCACGACCGCAAGCTGCCGCGTCGTCTCGGACGGGTGACGGCGCCGACGCAGGTGCTGCTCGCGCAGGAGGATCGCGTGCTCGATCCGGAGGTCTCTGCGAAGTACGCCGAGTACATTCCGGGAGCCACCGCCTCGGTCATCGTCTCCGACGGCATCCCGACCTCGCACGTGCCCTTCGTGCAGGCGCCAGAGATGCTTGCCACCACCCTCACCAACTTCGTCACCGAGCATACGGAGGCCTGATCACGATGAACAAGCTGGAATTCTACGTTGCCAACGGCGGCAAATTCCCCTACATCCCGCGCCGTGACAAGATCGGCAAGTCGATCTTCATCACGACGCCGAACGACTACTACGACGACAAGCGCGGGCAGCGCATCTTCGAGGACTACCTCGATCTGTTCGAGTTCGAGGAGAAGCTCGGTTTCGACGGCGCCGTGATCCTCGAGCAGCACGGGGGCCCGAACGCACTCGTCGGGCAGTCGATCGTCATGGCCGCCGCCGCGATCAGCCGCACGCGTGAGATGCGCATCGGTACGGTCGGTGCGATCCTCAACAGCTACCGCACGCCGCTTCGCTACGCGGAAGAGGTGACAGCGCTCGACCTCCTCTCCAACGGCCGCTACTTCTTCGGCCTGCCGATGGGCATCGGTGCGAACTACCACGGGCTCGGCGTGATGAACCCGACCTATGCGCGCGAGGAGTTCCGCGAGGGCCATGAGCTGCTCAAACGGGCCTTCACCGAGAGCGGACCCTTCGCCTTCGACGGCAAGTTCTACCAGACCGAGTACGCGAACCTGTGGCCGAAGCCGCTGCAGAAGCCGTACCCTGAGGCCTGGGTGCCGGCGGCCGGGTCGAAGGACTCGTTGGCCTTCGCCGCGCAGAACGGATACACGTACCTCGCGGTCCTCGTGCCGTGGCCGATCCTGCTCAAGAACTGCCAGATCTTCCGCGAGCAGGTGGAGGAGGCTGGGCAGGAGTGGGATCCGAAGCGCATTGTCGCGAACGCTCACGTCTACGTCGCGGAGACCGATAAGCAGGCGCGGCAGGAGGCCGAGGCCCACGTGATGTCGCTCATGCAGAACTCGCTCGGCTCACCGTTCCACGATTCGTTCCCTCCCGGCCACGTCACCATTCCGTCTCTGCGCGGTATGGCGGCCGGCGGCGGCTACCGCAGCAAAGACATCAGCAAGACGACCTACGAAGAGGGGATCGAGAGCGGCCAGTTCATCATCGGATCGCCCTCGACCGTGGCGGAGCGCATCGAGGAGATCACGACCAAGATGGGCGCCGGTCGACTGAACCTCACCGGTGATACGTGGACCATGCCGAACTGGATGACGCGCAAGAGCCTCACGCTCTTCGCCGAGGAGGTCATGCCGCGGTTCCGCGAGCCCGGTGGAAAGCCGATCTGGGACAAGAGCGACCGCGCCGGCTACCACACGCGTAGCGAGTACGGCGCGACGGTCGGCGAGCCGCAGTTCGTGCCTCAGTCGATCGTCGAGGGCGTCGGCCCGGTCGACATCCGGACCGCGCACATCCCCGAGCTGCGCGTGCCGATCGAAGACTGAACCGGTGGCGGGCCCGACCGCGGGCCCGCCACCCATCCCGAATATCCGATACCACACTTCACCCACGATCATTAGGAGGAAATCATGTCCATCGTCGTCACCGTGCGCATTCCCAACGCCGACGTCGAGCGCGTCCGTCAGGTCGACGCGGATCACCCCGAACTCCGTGCGCAGCTGATCGAGTCGCTGCAGCGGCACGGCAATATCTCGCACCGACGCCTCTACCGCGACAACGAGATCATGGATATCGACGAGTGGGAGACGGAGGAGGGGCTGCGCGCCTTCCTCGCGGAGTCGGGCGAGGTGATCGCGAAGCTCGCCGAGCTGCGCGGCACCGGTACGCCGAGCGACACCATCTGGTCCGTCTACTGAGTCATCCAGGAGTATCACCGTGTCTGACGTGCAACAGCAAGCCGTCGCCCTCGACCCCGAACTCGTCGAGGCGATCATCGCCCGCGCGCAGCAGTTGCTGCCGTTCGGGTCGCTCTGGCCCGATGCCGGGCTGGCGACGGCCGAAGGGCGCGTCACGCCCGATATCGAGGATGAGGCCGAGGTGCGCAGCGCACTCGACGAACTCGGGAGGCGCCTCGGGGAGATGTATCCGTACGGCGATGTGAAGTACATCGGACAAATCCTCAAGGCGCCTCACCCGGTCGCCTGGGCGGCCAACGCGGTCACGACGCTGATCAACCCGAACAACCATGCGCTCGACGGCGGCCCAGCGACGGCCCATCTCGAGAAAGAGGTCATGGCGGAGCTCGCGTGCATGTTCGGTATGACGCAGCATCTCGGGCATCTGACCTCGTCGGGCACCATCGCCAACCTCGAGGCGCTGTTCGTGGCACGGGAGCTCGCACCCGACGGTGTCGTGCTCTCGAGCGAGGCCGCACACTACACGCACAAGCGCATGTGCGCCCTGCTGCGAATGGGGCACGAGACCGTCCCGCAGGACGAGCTCGGCCGGATGGATGTTGACGCCCTCGAGCAGCGGCTCGCGCAGGGTGGCGTGTCCCTCGTCGTCGCGACACTCGGCACGACGAGCCTTGGCGCCATCGATCCCGTGCACCGTATCCTCGAGCTCTGCCGGAAGCACGATGTGCGCCTCCACGTGGACGCCGCATATGGCGGATTCCACACACTCATCGCGGGCGATGATCCCGCCGTCGACCCAGCACCGTTCGCGGCGCTCTCGCAGGTCGACTCGATCGTCGTGGACCCGCACAAGCACGGCCTGCAGTCGTTCGGGTGCGGGAGCGTCCTGTTCAAGGATCCGGCCGTAGGCCGCCTCTATCTGCATGATTCCCCCTATACCTACTTCACCTCGGACGAGCTCCACCTCGGCGAGATCAGCCTGGAGTGCTCGCGCTCGGGGGCGCCGGCTGCGGCCTTCTGGGCGACCGCACGCGTGGTAGGATTGACGCCCGACGGACTCGGCGGTCAACTGCGGCGCAGCCGCGCGGCAGCGAAGCGGATCGCCGCCGGCTTCGAGCGCGGCGCGCGCAGCAGGCTCGTGGTCGAGCCGGAGCTCGACATCGTCTGCTACTATCCGGCGCTGAACACGGCGAGCGAGATCTCCGGCGCCTCGGACCGCGCCTTCGACGAGCTGGCGGAGCGCGGGTGGCACGTGGCGAAGCTCACCGTCGACGCGGAATGGCTGCGAGCCTCGGGTGCCGACATCGTCGCGGACTCGGAGACCGTCACGGTCCTGCGCAGCTGCGTCATGAAGCCGGAGCACCTGGAGATCGCCGACGAGTTCGTCGACGTGGTCGACGACGTGTTCGGACAGCTCGTGTAGCGGACCGCAGCGGCGGCGTGCCGCTGAGAAGAGAAACCCCCTGAGTGAGACGGAGAGTGCGACGATGCGAAGCGAAGAGAAGAAGACCGACGCGAGCGGCTGGTACCGGTGGCACGAGCTCAAACGCCAAGAGGTGCGCGAGCTCGCGGCCGAGGCCCTCGTCGTCATTCCGCTCGGCGCCACGGAGCAGCACGGCCCGTTCATGCCGACCGGAACCGACATCATGATGTCGACGCACGCAGTGGTGGGTGCGCTCGATCTCGCCGCACCCGGTTCGGCCCGGCCGCTGATACTGGCGCAGATTCTCAATATCGGCTGCTCCGCGCATCATCTGCCGTTCGGCGGCACGATCTCGCTCCCGCCGCAGGTGATGATCGAGGTGCTCGTCGAGGCTGCGCTCAGCATGACGGCGAGTGGGGTGCGCCGTATCGTGTTCGTCAACGGGCACGGCGGCAACACCGGGGTGTGCCATTCCGCCGCCTCCGAAGCCGCCTCGCGGAGCGAGCTCAGCGTGGCCGCGTTGGATTACTGGGAGATGACCTCGCGAGACGATCCGACCCTGCCAGGGCATGCCGGGGCTTTCGAAACGTCGCTCATGCTCGCGCACCGGCCGGATCTCGTCGCGAGTGATCGGGAACGCGAGAATCGCGACGACGTCGCGCAGCCCGGTCGAGGGGTGTACGGGCGAGGTGTGTGGCGGGGGATTGACGGCTTCACCGACCACCCGAACCTGGCGAATGCCGAACAGGGCGCGGCGGACCTCGCGGATATCCACCGAAACCTCGCGGACCGCCTGATCGAGCTCGGGCAAGGCATGCCGTGAACGATGCCGTCTATTTCTCGCGCGACGACGTGCTGTCGTTGAGTGCGGAGATCGACGTCGAATCGGCGCTCCAGCATGTGCTGATCGAAGCCGAACTGGGCGAAGCCGGGCAGGCGACTCGAACCGAACTCGCCCCTGAGGGGCTCGCCAGTGTGCTCGGGTTGATGCCCGGCTACCGGACCGCCGCCCCCGCGGTCTTCGCCGCGAAGGTCGTATGCGTCGTCCCGGGGAACCCGGTCCGCGGGCTTCCGGCGCACCACGGGGTCGTGCTCCTCTTCGACGCCTCGACGGGGGCGCTGCTCGTGATGGCTGACGCGGGTGCGGTCACCGAGGTGCGCACGGCAGCGCTCACCGCGCTCGCGACGCGCACCCTCGCTACGCGCACCGAGGGTATTTCCCTGGTCGTGGGAGGTGGTCATCAGGCGGTCGCGCATCTGCGCGCTCTCGCCCGGCTGCAGCACCGGCTCGTGGTGTGGGCGCGACGTCCTGAGCAAGCGCGCGGGGCGATCGAGATGCTCGCCGTGGAAGGTGTCGACGTTGCATTCGCGCCGAAGTTGGAATCCGCGGTTCGGGAAGCCGCCGTCGTAACGACCGTTACCGGAACCGCGGAGCCTATCCTCGATGCCGCATGGTTCGGCCCTGGTGCACTTCTGAATGCGATCGGCTCCAGCACTCCGCGGGTTCGCGAGGTGCCCGAGGAGATGATCCGCACCTCGTTCCTCGTTGCGGATTCGCCCGAGGCCGTGCGGGCGCTCTCCGGAGAGTTCTCCAGGCTGGATCGACCCGGCCCCGCTCTGCACTCGCTCGGATCGCTCCTCCATCGGCCCGATTCGATTCCGGAGACGCGGAGCAACGGGTGCACCGTCTTCAAATCGGTCGGCGTTCCGCTGCAGGACCTCGCGCTGGCCTCGGAGCTCTACCGGGCGGCGACGGATTCTTCGAACCGATCGTCGAGTATCGGGCAGCGTATCCGGCTATGACCCGGTGCATGTGCGACCCGCGGGTCGCGGCGATCACGTGAGGATAGAATCGGCGCTACCGGGAGGAGAGAAGATGAGTCGGGACGTAGAGTATTTCCCCCCGCGCGAGTATCGGGATGCCCGAGCGTGGTCGCTCGCATCCGACCAACTGTTCCAATCGACCCCGATCATCCCTTCGGGCACGGCGGAGCTCTTCCGTCTCAGAGCTGAAATGCTGAAGCTCGGCCGGGTGCGCCTCGCCCACCTCGAGTCGGGCCCCTATCTGAACGAGCGCTTCCCCGTGGAAGGTAGGCAGGTCGACCCGATCTTCATCCTCGACCTGCAACGGGCGGGGCGCAGCCGCATCGAGCAGAATGGCCAGGTGACCGAGATCGGTCGTGGCGACTTCTCGATTACGGACGCCTCCAGGCCTTATCGGCGCGAGTATCTGGAGGATCGCAACCGGGTGCTGGTGATGCAGTTCCCGCAGCAGATGCTCACCTTGCCGCCGCGCGCGCTCGCGCATGTGCTCGGCACCTCGTTCTCCGGCGGGTCGGGCCTCGCCGCCATCGTTTCGCGCTTCCTCGACGGCGTGGCCGACAACCTCTCCGCGCTGCAGGACCCGCTCGGCCTCACGATGATCGACTCGGTGATCGATTCCGTGTCGACGTTGATCACCGGCCGCACCGCCGTCGGCACCGAGGCCGGTGATTCCGCCTGGCAGCTGCTCGAGATCCGCGATTACATCATGGAGCATCTCGGTGACCCGGAGCTCTCGCCGGAGCGGGTGGCCAAGGCGAATTTCATCTCGCTGCGGCAGCTGCACGCGCTGTTCGCGAAGTCCGGCTCCACGGTCGCGGCCTGGATCCGGGATCGCCGGCTTGAGATGTGCCGCCGCGAGCTCGCCGATCCGCGATCCGCAAACCGCACTGTGCGCGAGATCAGCGACCGCTGGGGCTTCAGTAATCAGACCTACTTCGCGAAGGTGTTCCGCGCGACCTACGGCTACTCGCCAACGGCTGCGCGCCGCAGGGAATACTAGGATTCCACTGCGGCGCGCAGCCCGGCGGCAGTGCGTTACAGCACGGCGGAGAGAAACGCCCGGGTGCGTTCGTGCTGCGGGTTGCCGATCACCTGTTCCGGGGTACCTGTTTCAACGATACGCCCCGCATCCATGAAGATGATGCGGTCGGCGACCTCGCGGGCGAAGCCCATCTCGTGCGTGACGACGATCATGGTCATGTCACCGGCGCGGGCGAGATTCTTGATCACCGCGAGCACTTCGCCCACGAGTTCGGGATCGAGTGCGCTGGTCGGCTCGTCGAACAGCATGAGCTTCGGCTGCATGGCGAGTGCGCGCGCGATCGCGACGCGCTGCTGCTGGCCGCCCGAGAGCTGCGACGGGTAGTGGCCGTCCTTGCCCTTCAGACCGACGCGCTCGAGCAGGTCGAGCGCACGCTCGCGCACCTCCGCACGGGGCTGTTTCAGTACGATGACCGGCGCGAGAGTGATGTTCTCGAGTGCGGTCATGTGCGGGAAAAGGTTGAAGCTCTGGAACACCATCCCGACGTCGACGCGCTTCTTGCAGGCATCGTTCTCGTGCAGCTCATAGAGCTTATTGCCCGAGAGCCGGTAGCCGATCATGTCGTTGTCGACGTAGATACGGCCACCGCTCAGCTCCTCCAGGTGGTTCACGCAGCGCAGCAGCGTGCTCTTGCCGGAGCCCGAGGGTCCGATGAAGCAGACCGTCTCGCCCGGCTTCACCTCGAGGTTGATGTCGAAGAGCACGGGCGAATCGCCGTAGGACTTGTTGACGTGTTCGATCCGTACCGAGGCGCCACCGGTGAGCGGAAGAGCCCCTGTGTCGTCGAAGGTTCTGGTCTTGTTCTCCGCCATGGGGCTCACCTCTCCGCGGTCCGGCGCTCGATGAAGTACTGCGCGATCGACCACAGTCCGATCACCAGGATGTACCAGATGGTCGCGACGAGCAGCATCTCGATCACCTTGTAGTTGACGCCCGAAATACTCTGGACGATCGTCAGGAGGTCACCACCCGCGATGACTGATACAAGGGCGGTGGCCTTGATCGTGTTCACGAGCTCGTTACCAAGCGGGGGCACGATCACGCGAAGGGCCTGGGGGAGCACGATGCGCTGCAGCGTCTGAGCGCCGTTCAGGCCGAGCGCCTTCGCCGCCTGGCGCTGTCCTTGGTTCACGGCGAGGAGGCCGCCGCGCACGATCTCTGCCATGTAGGCCGAGGCGACGAGCACCAGGCTCAGCACTGAGGCGATGAACGGCGACATGAAGTTCTTCGTCGCGACTTCGAAGAAGACGATGTCGGTGAAGGGGATGCCGATCACGATCTCCTTGATGAAGAGGCCAATATTCCCGACGAAGATGAGCAGCACGATCATGGGGATGCTTCGGAAGAAGAAGACGTAGGCCCATGAGATGCCCGAGAGCACCCGGCTGTTCGAGATGCGCATGACTGCCAGCACCACGGCGAGCAGGAGGCCGAGGATCATGGCGAGGACGGTCATCTGCAGAGTGACCCAGAGCCCCTGTAGCACCGCGCCGTTGGCGAAGTACTGGCCGATGATCGACCACTCGATGTGGTCGTTGGTCGCGAGCCCGTAGCCCATGCCGAGGATCAGAAGGATGACGAACACCGCAAGGGTCGTACGCCCGTAGTGGCGCAGTGGAACGACGACTTCGTCGGGTTCGGCACCCGGTGGAGGCGTGCTTGCAACCGCAGCCGGTGCGTGGTCGGGGGTGGTCAAGGTGTTGCCCTTTCTGTTTCGAGATCAGATCTCTATCGGTGGGACGCGCCCGGATCTGCAGGTGAGAATCCACGTCTCATGAGATTCGGATTCCCCCCAAAGGCCGGGTTCGTTCAGCAGCAAAGCCGGGTTCGAACCCTAGCCTTTGATCTCACCGGCAGGGGTGCCGGTCAGGTAGTTGACCACGAGTTGATCTCGTTCGAGGATCGCGTCGGGCACGCCGTTGTCGTTGAGGATCTGCTGGTAGACGCCTTCGTCCCAGAGCTTCTGCAGGCCGGTTGCAAATGCGTTGGCGAGCGCGGGGTTGGTCTTCGTAAAGACGATGCCCGCGAGCCCGCTGTCGAACTTATCCGCATCGCTGAGCTTCACGGCCTCGACACCGCCCATCGCCTTCGCCGCTCCCACGTTCACTGGGTAGGTATCGATGATCGCATCGATTGCACCGGAGGCCAGGGCCACCTCTTCGGAGGTTGAGTAGCTCACGTACTTGATCTTGTTGCCGTCGTCGCAGAACGCGTCATTCGCGAGGCCGACATAGTACTCCTGGATCGCTCCGACACTGCCGCCGACGGTGACGCCGCACATGCTCGCGAAGGAGGTGATCCCGTTTGGGTTGCCCTCGGGGACGAGCACCGAAAGCGGAGCGAGGTAGAAGGGGATCATGTCGTAGAGCGACTCCTCGCGTTCCGCAGTGACCGTGGCCTGGCCCCAGGCCACGTCGAAGGTGCCGGCGTCGAGGCCCGGCAGCTGACCCGGCCACTGCGTGTTCTGCCAGTCGGGCTCGACCCCAAAGAGACCGGTGAGCGCGACGGAGAGATCGTAGGCGACACCCGCGGGCTTGCTCGCGTCGGCCTCGCTCGCGTAGATCACAGGCGGGTTGTCGAAGGACGCCGTTATTGTGATCATGCCTGCATCGATGATGCTCTGCGGGAGCGTTCCCCGCAGCTCTTCGTCGACGGCGCTGCCCGGGGTGGTGTCGGAGGGTGCAGACGAATCGGGAGTGTTGCCCGAGCAAGCGCTGAGGAGCACCGCCGCGCTGCTTGCGAGCGCGAGAACGCCGAGGGCGTGCCGCCACTTTGAGTGGCTGAGGGAGCTGGATTCTGCCATTCGATTCGTCCAATCGTCGCTGATCAGTGGAATATCCGGTAGGGGCACGTTCATTCTGATGCACCATCCTCGTCATCAAAGAAACTAACCCCTCAGTACTTCACCTGAACCCCGGTCTGCACGCTCGGAACGAGCTACTGCACGAAAGGTGCAACTCGGGAACGACTTGATAACGAGACTAGATAGCGTGATTCGAAGAAGGGGTTGCGAGTGATGGAGAACTCCGGAGGCAGTGCGGTAGACGTCGCCGTCGTGGGTGCCGGTATCGCCGGATTGGTGGCCGCGCGTGAACTGGAAGCAGCGGGGTGCGAGGTGATGCTCCTCGATGCTCGTGAGCGCATCGGTGGTCGCACGGTTCGCACGGTCGCAGAATCGGGGGAGCTCATCGAGGGCGGTGCGCAGTTCGTGAAAGGCGGCCACTCTGCGACCCTCCGGCTGCTGGAGGAGTCTGGGATCGCACTGCAGACCTCACCCGCTGCCGGTGCGGACGTCTATGTCGAGGGCGGTATTGGCCGGCGTGAAACCGCGCCATTCTCTGGCAGCCCCGAGCGGGCACGGGAGTACGCCGCACTGCAGCACGAATTCGAGGCTCTGGCGTTCTCCTGCGGCACCGGCGAGATTGTCGCTCGCGCTGACGCCGCGAAACTCGATGCCGAATCGCTTCCCGAATGGGTGAGTGCCCGCACGGACGACCGAGGGGTCTCCCGGCGCTTCGTCACCGACACGTCTTTTGGCATGGGCAGCCTCGATGGTGAGGTGTCGTTGCTCGCGGCGCTCCACTACGCGAATGCTGCGGGTGCGCCCGACCTCGGCCACGAACGTTTCATCGCGACGGGCTTCTCAACGCTGGTGGATGCGCTGGCCGTGCAGCTCCGCGAGACGACGACCTTGCTTGACTTCCACGTCGATCACGTGGAGCGCGCGAACGGAGGCTACGAGATCCGGTCGGGTAGCAGGGTCGTCTCCGCGACGCAGGTCGTGCTGGCCATGAGTCCCGTGCTGATGCGCTGCATCGAGTTTGTCGGACTCGACGTCGTCGACGACTGGATTCCGGGCCGCCGATGGCGTCAGGAGCCCTCGGTCAAAGGCCTGCTGCGTTATGAGCGGCCATTCTGGGCGGATACCGGCCTGAGCGGCAACGTTGCCGGCGACGGCGAGATCTCGTATCTCATCAATACCTCGACACCAGAATCCCACGATCTCACGGTGCTCTGGAACCTCGGACGGCACGACCGGAGCCCGGCGGATCTCCGGCGAACGATGCTCGACTTCGCCGCGGAGCACCTCGGGCACGAAGCGCTGGCGCCCCGCGATGTGGCGATCACGGACTGGTCGGCCGATCCGTTCTCGGGTGGGTGCGGCTCGCCGCTCAGCCCAGGAGATCTGACCTCCGGTGATCCGTTTGCCTTCGAGTTCGCACCCGGGCTCGTGCGCGCCGGCACCGAGTCGTCGCCGATCGGCTGGGGGTCGGTGGAGGGTGCGATCCGGTCGGGCTTCCGCGCGGCCGAAGTCCTCATTTCGGGTGAAGAGCAGAAGGGTGCCGACCGATGAACGAATCGCGATCAGGAGAAGCCGCAGCCTGGTGGCGGACGGTGCTCGGCGAGTTCCCTACCGGCGTGGTGCTCGTCACGACGACCGGCGCGGCAGGCGAGCCGCTTGCCATGATCGCCGGCAGTTTCGTCGCGGTGTCGCAGGATCCGCCAATGGTCGGTTTTCTCCCTGTCGCAGGATCGGGCACGTTCTCGGCGCTTCAGACCAAGGGCACGTTCAGTGTCAGCGTGCTCGGTGCGAATCACGAGTCGCTCTCAAGGGCGTTTGGCGGCAAGTCCGAGAAGCGGTTCGAAACCGCGGAGTGGAACGAATCCGGGGATGGCAACCTGCGACTGACCGATGCGCTCGCGTGGTTTGACTGCCGGTTGAACGCGGTGCATCAGGCCGGAGACCACCTGATCGCCCTCGCCGACGTGGAGGACTACGGCGTGGGGGATGGCGGGGGCGGGCTGCCGCTGCTCTTTCTGCGCGGTGGCTACGGCGCGTTCGCCTTGCCGACCGAGCGCTTCGATGCGTCGGAGCTCTCGCGCAAGCTGCGCATGGTGGTTCGGCTGCGCGAGATCATCGCTAATCTCGCGAGCAAGCACGGCGTCAGTGTGCTGCTCGGGGCGCTGGCCGGCGACTCGGTCGTGGTGCTCGCGGAGGCGAGCGGATGGAACGTCGGGGAAGAACCCCACGATCGTGAGGAGTTCGGGGTCAGCTTCCCCTTCGCCGCGCCGATGTCGCCGGCGCTCGTGGCCTGGGCCCCCGCTGAGCGCTCCAAGCAGTGGCTCGAAGGCGCTCGCCACCTCATCGGCAGCGTGGATCGCGATGCCTATGGGAAGCTGGTCGATGAGGTGCGTACCCGAGGATACGCGATCTCGGCCGGCCCCACGATGGTTGATCGGTTCGACCAAGTCATCGCCCGCAGCGGAGGTGACCGCGCTGAACTAGTCGCGTTGTGGCGCGATCTGCACGAGGACCACGTCTCGGAAAGCGGGTCCGATGTGCTGAGCTCGCTCCAGATCCCGATCTTCGACGAGCGGGGTCATGCAGCGATGGAACTCGTCGTCGCCGGGCTCGACCTGGTAGGGGCACAGGAGCTCGAGTGCATCGTCGAATCGGCGTTCGCCGCAGCCCGCGACTCGACAGCTCTCATCGGCGGCGTCGCCGACCCCGACTGGGAAGCCGTGATCGCACGATGAATGCGGAGCCGACTCTCTCGTGTGTCACGCACGGCAGGCTGCGCTCGGAGTGCAGGAAGCGGCGCTCGCGGTACATCGTGAAGGCCCCGCAACTTCTACCGTGAGAAGTGCCGAATCGGCGAGAGAACAACGAGGAGTTTGATATGAGTGAGTCGCAGCCCACATTGCCGTTCACCGGTGATGAGTACCTTGAGAGCCTGCGCGACGGCCGCAGCGTCTACATCTACGGCGAGAAGGTCGAGGACGTGACCGTGCATCCGGCGTTCCGCAACTCGGCGCGGATGATCGCCCGAATGTACGACGCCCTGCACGCCGATGATGCCGCCGAACGCGGCCTGATCGTGCCGACCGATACGGGGAACGGAGGCTTCACCCACCCATTCTTCCGCGCACCGAAGTCGGTCGATGACCTGATCGCCTCGCGCAACGGCATCGCCGAATGGGCCAAGATCTCGCACGGCTGGATGGGGCGCTCTCCCGACTACAAGGCGACGTTCCTCGGCACGCTCGGCATCAACCACGAGTACTACTCGCCCTACGAGGAGAACGCGCGCCGCTGGTACCGCGAGTCGCAGGAGCGCGTGCTCTTCTGGAACCACGCGATCGTGAACCCGCCGATCGATCGGGATCTGCCCGCCGATGAAGTTGGGAATGTGGCGGTGCATGCGGTGCGCGAGACGGAAGAGGGCATCTATCTTTCTGGGGCGAAGGTCGTCGCGACGAGCGCCGCAATCTCGAACGTGAACTTCATCGCCTACGCCGGCCCGCCGCTGAAGGATCCGCGCTATGCCGTCGTATGTGCGATTCCCATGGATTCCCCCGGGCTCAAGCTCATCTGCCGCCAGTCGTACTCGGTGGCGGCTCAAGCTGCGGGAACGCCGTTCGACTACCCGCTTTCCTCGCGTCTCGACGAGAACGACGCGATCCTCGTGCTCGACGAGGTCTTCGTGCCGTGGGAGAACGTCTTCGCCTACGGCGACACAGAGAAGGTCTCGGGCTTCCTCGCGCAGTCCGGGATCGACAACCGCATCATGCTCCAGGGCTGCACGCGTCTCGCGGTCAAGCTCGACTTCCTCGCAGGCATCTACATGAAGTCGTTGAAGATGACGGGCGCCGGCGAGTTTCGCGGCGTTCAGGCGCGGCTCGGAGAGATCCTCGCCATCCGCAACCTGATGTGGAGCACCACCGAATCGATGATCCGGAATCCGGATCCTTGGCTCGACGGCTATGTACAGCCGAACAGGCTCGCCGGTACGGTCTACAGCTGGTTCGCCGTGTCCCAGCATTCGCGCATCCGCGAGATCGTGCAGGAAGACCTGGGATCCGCGCTCATCTACCTGCCCTCGCACGCGAAGGACTTCGAGAACGAAGAGCTACGGCCCTACCTCGACCGGTACGTGCGGGGCTCTCGCGGCGTCGACGCCGTCGAGCGGGTGAAGGTGCTCAAGGCAATGTGGGATGCCACGGGGAGCGAATTCGCGAGCCGACACGAGCTCTACGAGCGGAACTACCAGGGCACCCGCGAGAACTCCCGCATCAAGATCCTGCAGGAGATGCAGCGGCGCGGTGATGTCGACCGCCTGATCGGACTGGCTGACGAGTTCCTCGCGGGTTACGATCTCGACGGGTGGAACTCCGAGGATCTGTTCGACGGGAGCGACGTGTCTGTCGTCGAATCACTCGCAGGCATCGCAGAAGGATGAACAACGGAGTCGGATGAGTAGAGACGTCGCGTACTATCCGCCACGGGAGTATCGTGACCCGAGAGCCTGGGCGGTCGCCGCTTCACGTCTGATTCAGACGGCGGCGATCGCCCCGTTCTCCACGGGCGAGGGCTTCCGGTTGCGCGCGGAGGCCGCGGCGCTCGGGAGTATCCGCCTGGCTCATCTCGAATCCGGTCCCTATGCGCACGAACGCCGGGGGCCCGCTGCCGAACTTCCGGAACCCACATTCACGCTGACGCTTCAGCGGCGCGGAACGAGCCGGATCGTCCAGAGCGGCGGGCGCGTCGAACTCGGTGCTGGCGACTTCACGATCACCGATTCGTCGCGCCCCTACCGGCGAGAATACCCAACGGCTGCGCAAGTGCTTGTCGTCGTCTTCCCGCAGCGTTTCCTCTCTGTGCCGACGCGCTCCCTCGCGCACCTCGTGGGCACGTCCATGCCCGGCAGCGACGGGCTCGGCGCCATTGCGTCCCGGCTCCTCGGAGGTATTGCCGACAACCTCCCGGCGCTTCGCGATCCGCTTGGGCTCACGCTCATCGACACCGCTCTCGACGTCGTCTCGACGCTGCTCGCAGCACGCGCGCTCGGGGCGGAGGCGACGGGGACGCCGGTCTGGGAACTGCTCGAGATCCGTGACTACATCATGGAGCATCTCGACGATCCCGCATTGAGTCCGGCGGTTATCGCTCGGGAGAACTTCATCTCCGAACGCAGGTTGCACCACCTGTTCCAGGGTTCCGGCAGCACCGTCAGCGGTTGGGTGCGTGAACGCCGGCTAGAGATGTGTCGACGGGAACTCGCCGATCCCGCCGTGCGCTGCACGGTTCGCGAGATCGGTGAGCGGTGGGGGTTCAGCAACCAGACGCACTTCGCCCGGGTATTCCGGGCGACGTACGGTTGCTCTCCGAGCGAATTGCGCCTGCTCGGGCGACTCCCCGAAGACGCGTGAGCGGCGGGGCCCTGAGGCACCCGCCGCTCACGATGATGAGTGGTTACTCACGAACGCCGGCCGGCGTTCCGGTGAGGTAGTTCACGACCAGCTGGTCGCGCTCGAGCGTTGCGTCCGGCACATCGTGATCGGCCAGGATCTGCTGGTAGGTGCCCTCATCCCACATGTGCTGCAGGGCTGCCGCGAAGGCGGTCGACAGCTTCGGCTCATCCTTCGAGAAGACGATTCCTGAAAGCCCGGTGTCGAAGTGATCCGCGTCGCTCAGCTTGACCGCCTCCACGCCGCTCAGAGTCTTCGCGGCACCCACGAGCACGGGCCACGTGTCGATCACGCCGTCGATGGCGCCCGAAGCGAGCGCCACCTCTTCGGCTTGGGTGAACGACTTGTACTCGATCAGCGGCTTGCCGTTCGGCGTGCAGAACTCGTCATTCGCGAGCCCCACGTAGTACTCCTGGATCGCGCCGATTGCGCCGCCGATGGTCGCACCGCACATCGTCTCGAACGAGGTGATGCCCGAAGGGTTGCCCTCCTGAACCAGCACGGCGAGTGGGGCGAGGTAGTGCGGGATCATGTCGTAGAGCGACTTCTCGCGCTCCGCGGTGACGGTGGCCTGGCCCCAGGCGACATCGAGTGCGCCGCTGTCGAGGCCGGGGAGCTGACCCGCCCACTGCGTGTTACGCCAATCCATCTCGACGCCGAACAGCTTCCCGAGTTCGACGGACATGTCATAGGCGGTGCCGGCCGGCTTACTGCCGTCCGTCTCGTCCGCGTAGAGCACGGGCGGGTTGTCGAACGTGCCGCCGATCACGATCGTGTTCGACTCGAGGATGCGCTCGGGCAGCATGTTCCGCAGGTCTTCGTTGACCGTGGTCTCCGGCTCGGTGCTGTTCTCCGGGGTCGTATTCGCCGGAGTGCCGCCCGAGCAGGCGGTGAAGAGCAGCGTCGCGCTGCCGATCAGGGCGACGGCCGAGAGCAGCCGCCGCGTTCCCGAGGTCACCTGAGTTCCGAGTTTTGCCATGTTCATTCCAATCGACGTTGAGTTGGGTGTTCGAATCGTGACGCCGGTTCCTCGAGAACCGACCTCTGGCTCGAAGCTAGACCCGCGCGCGCCGTTCGTCATCGGGTGTGCACTGTGGGAACGAGGCGGTGCGCACAAGGTGGAAAGCGGCCCTCGAATGCCTCGTAGATTCATGAGGGCACGGGCGCCGCGTTCACCAGCCGGTGGATGTCGTGGCCGGTCGTCCAGCCAGGAATTCACCGCACGAAGGGTCGAAAAATGAGTACAGGTGCGATCCCGCCCACCATGAATGCCGCTGTCTGGCAAGGAGATTCCGCTGAACTCCGTGTCGAGCGGATTCCAGTGCCCCGACCGCGTGCGGATGAAGTCCTCATTCGGGTCGCCGCCTGCGGGGTGTGCCACACGGACCTCCATGTGATGAAGCGGGAGGTCGCGTTCCCCGCACCTGCGGTGATCGGCCACGAGGTGAGTGGTACCGTCGTCGAAGTCGGTGCGGAGGTGGCCGGCCTGGCGAATGGGGATCGCGTGGTGGGTGCCTTCATCATGCCGTGCGGGAAATGCGAGCAGTGCCGTCGCGGCCGCGACGATCTGTGCCTGCCGTTCTTCAACGAGAACCGGTTGAAGGGGAATCTGCTCGACGGTACCTCGCGACTGACTCGTGCAGACGGCACGCGGCTCTCCATGTACTCGATGGGAGGCATGGCGGAGTACGCGGTGGTACCCGCGACCGCACTGTCGCCGCTCGACGCGTCGCTCCCGCTTGAGGAATCCTGCGTGCTCGGGTGCGCGGCCTTCACCGCCTACGGTGCTATTGCGGCTGCGGGGCTGGAAGCGGGCGAGTCCGTAGCTGTGGTCGCCGTGGGAGGCGTCGGATCGAGTATCGTGCAGATGGCGGCTCGTCTCGGAGCCTCCCGGGTGATCGCCGTCGATGTCGCGGACGACAAGCTGAGGGGGGCTCAGTCGCTTGGTGCGACGCACACGATCAACAGTAGCCGCGAGGATGCGCGTGAGGCGCTCCAAGTGATCTCTCCGGGTGGCGTCGACGTCGTGTTCGAGGCGCTCGGGCGGCCGGCGACGTTCGAACTCTCGCACTCGCTCATGCGGGATGGCGGTCGCATGGTCGCCATCGGCATCGCGGATGGGGCGGCGACCGCGTCGATCCCCATAACGCAGCTCGTCCGGCGCGGGCAGACGATCCGCGGCTCCTTCGGAGCCCGTACGAGGAGAGATCTTCCGCGCGTGGTCGAGCTCGCCGCGAACGATGGGTTCGATGTGCGCGGTGCGGTGACGAAACGATATGCGCTCGCCGATGCGAATGCGGCATACGCGGATCTGGCGGGGGGTGGGATCACAGGCCGGGCGATCGTCATCATGCCGGACGCATAGGCGGTGCTGTCGGCTTCGCAGGCCCGCCGCCCCCGCGGCGCCCCGCGCACGCATACGGAGCGAGTAGACTTGTATGATGCACAATTCTGAGTCTCCCGAGGGCGACGACATCACCGAGCCCACGTCCGAGACCGTCGGCGAAACTGCGACAGCCGAATCCGTCGCCGAGGCGGAGAGCGCCGCCGCCCCCGCCGAGGAGGAGAGCGCCGCCGCCCCGGCCGAGCCCGAGCGCCCGGCGTTCGCGTCGCTCGGCCTCGATCAGAAGGTGCTGCGCGCGCTGGAAGATGTCGGCTACGAGACTCCGTCGGCCATCCAGGCCGCGACGATCCCCGTGCTGCTCGAGGGCCGCGACGTCGTCGGCCTCGCGCAGACGGGCACGGGCAAGACGGCGGCGTTCGCGCTGCCGATCCTCTCCCGCATCGAACCGGGGCAGGGTGTGCCGCAGGCGCTCGTGCTCGCCCCCACCCGTGAGCTCGCGCTCCAGGTCTGCGAGGCCTTCGAGTCGTACGCCTCGCACCTGCCCGAGGTGCATCTGCTGCCCGTCTACGGCGGCCAGGCGTACGGGCAGCAGCTGAGCGCGCTGCGCCGCGGCGTCGACATTGTCGTGGGCACGCCGGGCCGGATCATGGATCACCTGAACCGCGGCTCGCTCGACCTCACCGAGATCAAGTACCTCGTGCTCGACGAGGCCGACGAGATGCTGAAGATGGGCTTCGCCGAGGATGTCGAGACGATTCTCGCCGACACCCCCGACGAGAAGCAGGTCGCGCTCTTCTCCGCGACGATGCCGGCCCAGATCCGCCGCATCTCGCAGCAGTACCTGAAGGATCCGGAAGAGATCAAGATCGCCGGGAAGACCCAGACGAGCGCGAACATCACCCAGCGCTACATCGTCGTCAGCTTCATGCAGAAGCTCGACGCGCTCACGCGCGTGCTCGAGGTCGAGGACTTCGACGGCATGATCGTCTTCACCCGTACCCGCGGCGACAGCGAGACCGTGGCCGAGAAGCTGCGCGCCCGCGGCTACTCCGCGACCGCGATCAACGGCGATATTCCGCAGAACCTGCGCGAGCGCACGGTGCAGTCCCTGAAAGACGGCAAGCTCGACATCCTCGTCGCCACCGACGTCGCCGCCCGCGGCCTCGATGTCGAGCGCATCAGCCACGTCGTCAACTACGACCTGCCGGTCGATACCGAGAGCTACGTGCACCGGATCGGTCGCACGGGCCGCGCCGGACGTTCCGGCGACGCCATCAGCTTCGTCACCCCCCGCGAGCGCCGGCTGCTCAAGGCCATCGAGAAGGCCACCAAGCAGCCCCTCACGCAGATGCCGCTCCCGAACGTGGCGGAGGTCAACGCCACCCGACTCTCCCGGTTCGACGACGCGATCACCGCGGCGCTCGGGGAGACGGACCGGATCGACGCGTTCCGCGACATCATCGCGCACTACGTGAAGCACCACGACGTGCCGAAGACCGACGTCGCCGCGGCGCTCGCGGTCGTGGCGCAGGGGGAGACCCCGCTGTTGCTCGACGAGGCCGACGACGAGAAGTTCGCCCGGGATCGCGCGCAGGCGCGCAAGTTCCTCGACGATGAGCGGCCGAACCGCGATCGGGGCAACCGCGACGATCGTTACGGTCGGGAGCGGGACCGCGGCTCGCGGGAGGATCGCGCCCCGCGCGAGCGCCGCGGCGACCTCCAGATGTACCGCATCGAGGTCGGGCACCGGCAGCGCGTGAAGCCCGGCCAGATCGTCGGCGCGCTCGCGAACGAGGGCGGTCTCTCGCGCGACGATTTCGGGCGCATCCAGATCCGTGACGAGTTCTCGCTCGTCGAACTGCCGAAGCGCCTGTCGGCGGAATCCCTCGACCAGATGGCGCAGATCCGCATCAGCGGCAAGCTCATCGAGCTGAAGCCGGATCGCGGGCCTGCGGGCGGATCCCGGGATCGCGGGGATCGCGGCGGGTACGACCGCGGGGATCGCGGGGGGTACGACCGCGGGGATCGCGGGGGTCGGAACGGCGATC
>JAGQTL010000026.1 GCA_020439035.1 Leucobacter sp.
GGGAGGGAGGGAGGGAGGGAGGGAGAGGAAGAGGAAGAGAGAGCCTCCGGAGACGCGGCGTAGCGTTCAGGATCGCGCGTGCGCTCGTCATCGTTCCAGGTCCGGATCCCTCCGTTCACCTCGCCGTCCGAGGTCGGCAGCCCTGGCCCGCACTCGGTTATCCACAGGCGAATGCAAGCACGAAACCGCTGTAGCCAGCTCTGTGGATGACGCGCTCCGGGCCTCCAGAACCGGAGCAAGCTGAACGGATGCGCTTCCTCTCACCCCTCCCCGCGTTCACCTCGCATCCCCATCGCACCGACGAACTCCTGACCGCGGGGATTCCCAAGTGGCGCATCTACGCCACGGACTTCGACCATCCAACACGCGGCGTCGCCACCCGCAGGCCGCAGGATCCGACCTTCCGCCGACTGGTCGAAGCGGTGTCGCTCGTGCTGAAACCAGGACAGTTCTTCAGTCGTCGCACGGCGATGCGACTGCATGGCGCCCCGGTACGTGACGACCCATCCGATCACACCGTCGACGTTGGCACGATCACCCCCGGGCGCGCCCCGCGCCGGCCGCAGGTTGCCGGTCATCGGCTGCGGCCAGGCGCATTGCTCGATCTCCCGGTCGCGCCGTTCTGGCTGCCGAGCCCCGAGGAGAGCTGGTGCCTCCTCGCGGCGGTGGCGTCACGAGCCGAACTGCTCGCGGCAGGTGATTTCCTCGTTTCCGGGCCGTCTCGCTGGGATCGGCCGCTGTCGACCATCGCTGCACTGACCGAGGCGAGTGCGCGTTTCCGCCACTGCGCAGGCGCCGTGCTGCGCCGCGAGGTGCTGCCACTCGTTCGCTGCGGCGTCGAGTCCCCTGCGGAGACCGCCTTACGGCTGATCATCATCGACGCAGGATTCGCGGAACCTCTGATCCAGTGTCCTGTGCGGGTGCGCGGGCGTGTTCTCCACGCCGATCTCGGTTACCCGAGATTGAGGATCGCCTTCGAGTATGAGGGCGCGCACCACTTCGGAAGCAACGCGGTCGAGCAGGCACGCCGCGACATCGCGCGGGTTCGCGCCATGGAAGCCGCGAGATGGAAGGTCCTGCGGGTCATGGCTCACGACCTCTCGGATCCGCGAGCCTTCCTCTTCGAACTCTCTCAGGCACTCGTCGCGGCCGAAGCGACGGATCCACGGTTGGCAGAGTAGCCGGAACTCCCCTCGACTCGCCAAGGCCCTCGGCCGCATCCCCGTCCCCTGTCCACGGTCCCCGTCGCCGTCTCTCCTCCCTCCTCCCCCTCCCCGACTCCTTCTCCGTCCCCGTCCCTCGTTCCCATTTCCCCTCCCTCGTGCTGAAAAAGGACAGATAGTCCGGTTCTCGAGGGCTGAGAAGCGTACTATCTGTCCTTTTTTGGGATTGACCGAGCGCTGGGGTGCGGGGATGAGGAAGGAAGGAAGGAAGGAAGGAAGGGAAGGAAGGAGCAGGATCAGGGTGCCCGAAGGCGCACCCTGTCGGCGGCCTCGTCGGTCAGCTCCTGCTGACTCGCCCGCTCGGCTTCCACCCGCGCGAGGTACTTGGCGGTCTCCTCACGGGTTCGAGCCGCGTCCCAGCCGAGCGCGCCGGCCATCAGCTCCGCGGCGACCGGCGCCGCAGCCACTCCCCGATCCCAGGCCTCGATCGAGATCCGCGTGCGGCGGGCGAGCACGTCGTCGAGGTGGAGCGCTCCCTCATGCGTCGCGGCGTAGACCACTTCGGCGCCGAGGTAGTCATCGGCGCCGGGCAACGGCTCGGCCAGTTCGGGGCGCGCCCGGATCAGGTCGAGCACCTCGTGCGCGAGCGCGCCGTAGCGCCCGATCAGGTGCTCGATCCGTCCCGGATGCACGCCGAACGCCCGCGCGATCCGCGCTCTCCGGTTCCACACGGCGCGGAATCCCTCGGCCCCGAGCAGCGGCACGTCCTCGGTGATCGAGGCCGGCACGCGCACCGAGAGTCCGGCGGCTTCGAGCGCGGCGGCCGCGGCGTCGATCGCATCCTTCGCCATCACCCGGTAGGTCGTGAGCTTTCCGCCGGCGATCATCACGAGGCCGGGAACCGGCTGCGCCACGAGGTGTTCGCGCGATAGCTTCGAGGTCTCCTCGCTCTCGCCGGCGAGGAGCGGCCGCAGCCCGGCGTACACGCCCTCGACATCCTCCCGTGTGAGCGGGGTCCGCAGCACGCGGTTCACATGCTGCAGCAGGTAATCGATATCGGCCGCAGTGGCCGCCGGGTGCGCGCGGTCGAGCTCCCACTCGGTGTCCGTCGTGCCGATGAGCCAGTGCCGGCCCCAGGGGATCACGAAGAGCACGCTCTTCTCGGTGCGCAGCAGCAGCCCGTACTTCGACCGGAAGCGATCGCGCGGCACCACGAGATGGATGCCCTTCGACGCGCGCACGTGGAAGGTGGCGCGCTCCCCCACCATCTCCTGCACTTCGCTCGTCCACACACCGGTCGCGTTCACGACCTGCTTCGCGCGGATCTCGAACGTCTCGTCGCTCATCAGGTCGCGCGCCGTGACGCCGACCACCCGCTCCCCGACTTTGAGAAACCCCTCGACCCGCACCCGGCTCGCGACGTGCGCGCCGTAGGCCGCAGCGGTGCGGGCGAGGGTTGCGACGTAGCGCGCATCGTCGAGCTGCGCGTCACTGTAGACGAGGCCACCGCGAAAGGCGCGCGGTCGAAGCCCCGGTGCCTCGCGCACCAGTCGCCTGCGCGAGAGATGCCGATGCCAGGGCACCCCGGGCTTCCGGCCGCCCGTGCGAGCGAACAGATCATAGAGCATCATGCCCGCGCCGACGTAGGCGCGCTCGATCACCGGCGCGGTGACGGGGTAGAGAAAGCGCACCGGGCGGACGAGGTGCGGCGCGATGCGCTGCAGCAGCAGGCCGCGTTCGATCAGCGCCTCGCGCACGAGCGAGAAGTTCAGCTGCTCGAGATAGCGGATGCCTCCGTGCACGAGCTTCGACGAACGGCTCGAGGTTCCGGACGCCCAGTCACGGGCCTCGATCAGGCCGGTCGAGAGCCCCCGCGTGACCGCGTCGAGCGCGGCACCGGTTCCCGTGATACCGCCGCCGACGACGAGCACGTCGAGCTCGTGATCCGGATCGCGCAGCACCTCGATGGCGGCCGCGCGCTCCGCGGGCCCGAGCTTCGGGGCGCTCGCCGCAGCACCGACGCTCACGGCGC
Source organism: Leucobacter sp. (assembly GCA_020439035.1). Classification (GTDB taxonomy): domain Bacteria; phylum Actinomycetota; class Actinomycetes; order Actinomycetales; family Microbacteriaceae; genus Leucobacter. The sequence goes on from JAGQTL010000026.1 coordinate 3,196, forward strand.
ATCTCCACTCATCGGCAGCCCCGTTCACCGTTCCGCGTACACAATGTCGACGCGCTGGAACTCCTTGAGCTCGCTGTAGCCGGTCGTCGCCATCGCACGGCGCAGCGCACCCATGAGGTTCGCGGATCCGTCGGCGACGTGGGCCGGCCCCGCCACGATCTCGGCGAGCGGCGCGACACTGCCGACGCGCATCCGCTTGCCGCGGGGCAGGTCGTCGTGGTGCGCCTCCTGGCCCCAGTGCCACCCCTGGCCGGGCGCGTCGGTCGCGCGAGCGAGCGCCGCGCCGAGCATCACGGCATCGGCGCCGCACGCGATGCCCTTGATCAGATCGCCTGACCCGCCAAGGCCGCCGTCGGCGATCACGTGCACGTAGCGGCCGCCCGACTCGTCAAGGTAGTCAGTGCGCGCACCCGCCACATCGGCGATCGCACTCGCCATCGGAGCGCGGATGCCGAGCGTCTTCCGAGTGGTCGACGAGGCGCCGCCGCCGAAGCCGACCAGCACGCCGGCGGCACCCGTGCGCATGAGGTGCAGGGCCGACTGGTAGGTCGCGGCACCGCCGACGATCACCGGCACGTCGAGCTCGTAGATGAACTGCTTGAGATTGAGCGGCTCGCGCCCGGCGACCGACACGTGCTCGGCCGAGACCGTGTTGCCGCGGATCACGAAGAGATCGACGCCGGCCGACGTGACCGTGTCGCTGAACTCCGCTGTGCGGTGCGGGGAAAGGGCGCCCGCGACCGTGACGCCTGCGGCGCGGATCTCGCCGAGTCGATCGCGGATCAGCTCTGGCTTGATCGGCGCGCTGTAGAGCTCGCGCATCCGCTGCACCGCGGCCGCGTCATCGCCGAGGCCGGCGAGCTCGTCGAGCACTCGCTGCGGGTCGTCGTAGCGGGTCCAGAGCCCCTCCAGGTTGAGCACGCCGAGCCCACCGAGGCGGCCGAGCTCGATCGCCGTGGCGGGAGACATGACCGAGTCCATGGGTGCGCCGAGCACGGGGATGCCGAACTTGAAGGCGTCGATCGACCATTCGGTGCTCACGAGCTCGGGGTCGCGCGTGCGTCGAGTCGGCACGATGCCGATCTCGTCGAAGGTGTACACGCGGCGCGCGCGCTTCGCTTTACCGATTTCGATCTGGTTGCTCACCCGACCAGCCTACCCGCCGCGTCGGGGCGAGTGCGGTGGGGCCGCCGCAGAAGCCTCCGGAACTCAGCGCCGGTAGTTCGGCGCCTCGACCACCATCTGGATGTCGTGCGGGTGCGACTCCTTCAGCCCGGCCGGCGTGATGCGCACGAACTGACCGCGCTCCTTCAGCTCGTCGATGGTCCGCGCGCCCACGTAGAACATCGACTGGCGCAGGCCGCCGATCAGCTGGTGCGCGACCGATCCCACCGGGCCGCGGTAGGGCACCTGGCCCTCGATGCCCTCGGGGATCAGCTTCTCGTCGCTCGGCACGTCGGCCTGGAAGTAGCGATCCTTGGAGTACGAGGTGCGCTCGCCGCGCGTCTGCAGCGCTCCGAGCGAACCCATGCCGCGGTAGTTCTTGAACTGCTTGCCGCCGACGAACACGAGGTCGCCCGGGCTCTCGTCGGTGCCCGCAAGCAGCGAGCCGATCATCACCGACGACGCGCCGGCGACGAGCGCCTTCGCGATGTCGCCCGAGAACTGCAGGCCGCCGTCGGCGATCACGGGCACGCCCGCGGGCGTCGCGGCCTTCGCCGCCTCGTAGACGGCCGTGACCTGCGGCACGCCGACGCCGGCGATCACGCGCGTGGTGCAGATGGATCCCGGTCCCACGCCGACCTTCACCGCGTCGGCGCCGGCCTCGACGATCGCCTTCGCGCCGTTGAACGTGGCGACGTTGCCGCCGATCACGTCGACGCCCGCGAACGCGGGGTCGTGCTTGATCTTGGCGATGATGTCGAGCACGCCCCGGCTGTCGCCGTTGGCCGTGTCGACGACGAGCACGTCGACCCCGGCCTCGACGAGCGCCGTGGCGCGATCCCACGCGTCGCCGAAGAAGCCCACCGCGGCGCCCACGCGCAGGCGGCCCGCGTCGTCCTTCGTCGCGTGCGGGAACTGCTCCTCTTTGTCGAAGTCCTTGACCGTGATGAGCCCGGTGAGCTTGCCCGCCGCGTCGACCAGCGGCAGCTTCTCGATGCGGTGCTGCTGGAACAGCGCCTGCGCGTCCTCGCGCGAGATACCCTGCGGTCCGGTGATCAGCGGCATCGGCGTCATCGCGTCGCCCACGCGCGTGGTGCGGCGATCCTCCATCGAGATGAAACGCATGTCGCGGTTCGTGATGATGCCGAGCAGCACGCCCGCGGCATCGACCACCGGCAGCCCCGACACCCGGTACTCGCCGCACAGCGCGTCGACCTCGGCGACCGTGGCGTCGACCGTCGTGGTCACGGGGTTCGTGATCATGCCGGCCTCGCTGCGCTTCACGCGATCGGCCATCTCTGCCTGATCCTCGATCGAGAGGTTTCGATGGAGGATCCCGATGCCGCCGTGGCGCGCCAGCGCGACGGCCATGCGGGTCTCGGTCACCGTGTCCATGGCGGCCGAGATGAGCGGCATGCTGAGCCGGATGTTGCGCGTGAACTGCGTCGAGGTGTCGGCCTCGCTCGGGATCACGTCGGTGTGCGCCGGCAGCAGCAGCACGTCGTCGTAGGTGAGACCGGTGAACGCGAACGGATCACGCTGTTCCATTGATACCTCTTCTGCAGGATCGAAAGCGGGCGAGCAACGCTGATCTGCGGCCGGGCCTGGCCGTCGTCCTATTGTAGTCGACCGATCGGCGCGGGTCTGGATGCGGACTCAGGGTGCCGGCTGCGTGATGATCTCGCCGGTGGTCAGCGGCGGCTCCTGGCCCGGCGGGGTACGGCGCGCGCGGCGCAGGGACCGCACCATGTCGACGAGCAGCACCACGAGCGCGATCCAGACCGCGATGAACCCGATCCACCTGGCCGGCGGCATGGTCTCGTTGAAGATGTAGTACCCGGTGAAGAACCCGAGGATCGGTGTCACGAACTGGATGAACCCCATGTGCGAGAGCGGCAGGCGCCGGTTGCCCGCGGCGAAGAGCAGGAGCGGGATCGCCGTGACCACGCCGCTCAGGAGCAGCACCGTCGTGACGAGCGGCCCGTGGTCGAAGGCGCCGAGGTGACCGCCGAGCACGACGATGAGGGCGAGCTGGGCGAGGGCGATCACCGTGCCGACGAGCGTCTCCACGGTGAGGCCGGTAAGCGCGTCGATGTCTTCGCTCGTCTGCTTGCGCACCGCGCCGTAGAGGCCGAACGAGAAGGCGAGGCCGAGCGCGATGAACGGGAACCGCCCGTAGGCGATCGCGCTCACGAGCACGCCGGCGCCCGCGATCGACACGGCCGTCCACTGCAGGGCGCTCAAGCGTTCCTTGCGCACGAACACCCCGATGAGCACGGTGACGAGCGGGTTGATGAAG
>JAGQTL010000027.1 GCA_020439035.1 Leucobacter sp.
GAACCGGAACGGAACCGTCCCCGTGACGGCGGACCGGGGGTCCCCGTCGGGCACTCCCACGGAATAGAGTCGTTCGGACGCGAACCGCCAAGGAGGGCCGATGTTCCGCAAGATCCTGGTCGCGAACCGGGGCGAGATCGCCGTGCGAGCGTTCCGTGCCGCCACCGAGCTCGGGGTGGGCACCGTCGCCGTGTTCCCCTACGAGGACCGGCACGCCGAGTACCGGCTGAAGGCGGACGAGTCCTACGAGATCGGCGAGCACGGGCACCCCGTCCGCGCCTACCTCGACGTGGCCGGCATCATCGAGGCCGCCAAGCACGCCGACGCCGACGCCATCTACCCGGGCTACGGCTTCCTCTCGGAGAATCCGGAACTCGCGGCGGCCGCCGAGGCCGCGGGCATCCGCTTCATCGGCCCAGGCCGCTCGGCCCTCGAGATGGCGGGCAACAAGGTCGCCGCGAAGGAGCACGCGATCGCCGCGGGGGTGCCCGTGCTGAGGTCGACGCCGCCGTCGACGGACGTCGAGGCGCTCGTCGCCGGCGCGCGCGAGATCGGCTTCCCGGTCTTCGCCAAGGCCGTCGCGGGCGGCGGCGGGCGCGGGATGCGCCGCGTGGAGCGCGAGGAGGACCTGCGCGACGCGCTGGAATCGGCGATGCGCGAGGCCGAGTCGGCATTCGGCGATCCCACCATGTTCATCGAGCAGGCGGTGCTGCGCCCCCGGCACATCGAGGTGCAGGTGCTCGCGGACGGCACGGGGCAGGTCGTGCACCTGTTCGAGCGGGACTGCTCGGTGCAGCGCCGGCACCAGAAGGTCGTGGAGATCGCCCCGGCGCCGAACCTCTCGCAGGCGAAGCGCGACGAGCTCACCCGCGACGCGATCGCGTTCGCGAAGTCGATCGGCTACGAGAACGCGGGCACGGTCGAGTTCTTGCTCGACACGGAGGGCGCCCGCGCGGGCGAGCACGTGTTCATCGAGATGAACCCCCGCATCCAGGTCGAGCACACCGTGACCGAGGAGGTCACGGACGTGGACCTCGTGCGGGCGCAGATGCGGATCGCGGCCGGCGCGACGCTTGCCGAGCTCGAGCTGACGCAAGATCGGATCGAGTTGCGCGGCGCGGCGCTGCAGTGCCGCATCACGACCGAGGATCCCGCGAACGGCTTCCGCCCCGACCTCGGCCGGATCACGGCCTACCGTTCGCCGGGTGGCGGCGGCGTGCGCCTCGACGGCGGCACGACCGCGACCGGCGCGCAGATCAGCCCGCACTTCGACTCGATGCTCGCGAAGCTCACGTGCCGCGGCCGCTCGTTCGCCGATGCCGTGGTGCGGGCGCGCCGCGCGCTCGCCGAGTTCCGCATCCGCGGCGTCGCGACGAACATCCCGTTCCTGCAGGCCGTGCTCGCGGACCCCGATTTCCAGGCGGGCGACGTCTCGACGCAGTTCATCGAGGAGCGGCCCGAGCTGCTGCAGATGAACAAGTCGAAGGATCGCGCGACCCGGCTGTTGCAGCACCTCGCGAACGTGACCGTGAACCAGCCCAACGGGCAGCGACCGGAAGTCGCGGATCCTTCATCGAAACTGCCCGCGGCCGTCGGCGGCCGCCCGGTCGATCTCTCGCAGCCCGCACCGGCGGCGGGCCGCGCGCGGCTGCTCGAGCTCGGCCCAGAGGGCTACGCCCGCGCGCTTCGCGCGCAGTCGGCGCTCGCGGTCACGGAGACGACGTTCCGGGACGCGCACCAGAGCCTCCTGGCCACCCGCGTGCGCACGAAGGACCTGATCGCCGTGGCACCGTACGTCGCGCGCCTCACGCCCGAGCTCTGGTCGGTCGAGGCCTGGGGCGGGGCGACCTACGACGTCGCGCTGCG
>JAGQTL010000028.1 GCA_020439035.1 Leucobacter sp.
GCCGCAGACGATCGAGGCGCTGAACCACGCGCAGTCGGCCGGAGTGCCCATCGTCGTCGCCGTGAACAAGATCGACAAGGAAGACGCGAACCCCGAGAAGGTGCGTCAGCAGCTCACCGAGTTCGGCCTGGTGGCCGAGGAGTGGGGCGGCGACGTCATGTTCTGCGACGTGTCGGCGAAGAACAACATCGGTATCGCCGAACTGCTCGATGCCGTGCTCCTCACGGCCGACGCCGGCCTCGACCTGCGGGCGAACCCCGACAAGGACGCACGCGGCGTGGCGATCGAGGCGAAGCTCGACAAGGGCCGCGGTGCCGTGGCGACCGTGCTGATCCAGTCGGGCACGCTGCGCGTCGGCGATGCCATCGTGGCGGGCACGGCCTACGGTCGCGTGCGTGCGATGCACGACGAGAACGGCGAAGCGGTCGAGGAGGCGCTGCCCTCACGGCCGGTGCAGGTGCAGGGGCTTTCGAGCGTTCCGCGGGCCGGCGACAACTTCATCGTCACACCCGATGATCGCACGGCGCGCCAGATCGCCGAGAAGCGCGAGGCCGTCGAGCGCAATGCGCAGCTGGCGAAGGCTCGCAAGCGCATCAGCCTCGAGGACTTCACGAAGGCGCTCGAAGAGGGCAAGGTCGAGTCGCTCAACCTCATCATCAAGGGTGACGTGTCGGGCGCCGTCGAGGCGCTCGAGGAGTCGCTCATGAAGATCGAGGTCGACGATTCGGTGCAGCTGCGGATCCTCCATCGTGGCGTCGGCGCGATCACGGCGAGCGACATCGATCTCGCGACCATCGACAACGCGATCGTGATCGGATTCAACGTGCGCCCCGACGTGAAGGCGCGTGAGCGCGCCGCGCGCGAGGGCATCGATATCCGCTTCTACAGCGTCATCTACAACGCGCTCGACGACATCGAGAGCTCGCTCAAGGGCATGCTCAAGCCGGAATACGAAGAGGTGCAGTCGGGCGTTGCCGAGATCCGCGAGGTGTTCCGCTCCTCGAAGTTCGGCAACATCGCGGGCGTCATCGTTCGCAGCGGCACGATCACCCGCAACGCCAAGGCGCGGGTGATCCGCGAGGGCGTCGTGCTCGCGGACGGCCTGGCTATCGAGTCGCTGCGCCGGTTCAAGGACGACGTAACCGAGGTGAAGACGGACTTCGAGTGCGGCATCGGTCTCGGCAAGTTCAACGACATTCAGGTCGGCGACGAAATCGAGACCACCGAGCTGGTGGAGAAGTCGCGCGACTGAGCGATGCGCGCATGAAATCGAAGGCCGGGGCGGATCGCCGCCCCGGCCTTCGATTCTCGGTCCACGGATCGAGGATCAGTAGCTCGTCGTGTCGAACCGGCGGCCTTCGATCTTGGAGGGGAGCAGCGTGAGCACGAGCACGGCGATGCTCGCGAGGAAGCCCACATAGGGGATCGAGCCCGCCAGTGTGATGAGGTAGAGCGGGCCCGCGAAGTTCCCATCGTGGAGGCGCCGCCAGCCGAGTGCCAAGGTCGGCACGATCAGCGCCAGCGTGATGACGAGCATCAGGAACATGGCGAGGATGAGCACGATCACCGCGCCGGCCGGAGGCGTGCTCGAGGCGTACGTGCCATACGAATCATACGTATCGTATGGATCGTAGCTCGTGGCGACGGGCGTCGCCGCGAGGAACATGGCCATCAAGCCGATGAAGGCGAACACCGCGGGGACCAGGGTGATGAGCCCGGTGAAGAGCATCACCCACCAGTACTCGCTTCGGGAGGCCCGCCCGGAGAACTTCGCGTACGACTTAAAGTAGCGGCGGATCGCCTGCCCGAAACTCGCGCCGTAGAGCGGGCGGCTGAGATCGTCGGGGTGGATCGCGCCGTCGAACGGGCCGCCCGGGCCCGGTGCGACCGCGGGCGCCATCGGAGCCGGGTTGGTCTGGTAGGCATAGGCCTGCTGGCCGGCGGGCTGCGCGTAGCCCTGGGGTGACGGCTGCCCGTAGGGCTGGGCGTAGGGCTGCCCGTAGGGCTGAGCATACGGCTGCGGCGGCGGCGCATACTGCGGCTGCGGCTGCGGAGGCACGAACGGCGGCTGGGCCGCGCCGGCCGGCGACGCCCCCTGATCGTTCGGAGGAGTGGGATTCTCAGGGGTGGGTGGGAGGGTCACGATCCATCAGCCTTCCGCGTGCGTGAGCCGTATTTCGGCGTGCCTCAATCGTAGGCCACGGCCTCCGGCCGCAGCAGAACCGACGCATGCTCTCAGCGTGCGCGGGTACGCTTGATCCATGAGTAATCCCCGGGCAGGCAAGGTTGCGGAACGGATCCAGCAGATCATCGCACGCAGGCTGGAGAAGGGCCTGCGCGATCCGCGCATCGGCTTCGTGACGATCACCGACGTTCGTGTGACCGGTGATCTGCAGCACGCGAGCGTGTTCTACACGGTCTACGGCGACGAGCAGGAGCAGAGCGACTCGGCGGCAGCGCTGAAAGCGGCGACCGGCATGCTCCGCAGCGAGGTGGGCAAGCAGCTCGGCACACGGCTCACGCCCAGCCTCGAGTTCATCCACGACGAGCTGCCCGAGAGTGCGGATCACCTGAACGAGCTGCTGGCCGAGGCGCGGCGGCGCGACGAGGAGGCGCACGCACTGGCGGCGACCGCGCACTACGCCGGCGACGCCGATCCGTACGTCAAGGTGCGCGATGCCGACGACGCGGGTTTCGACGACGCGGAGGACGACCGACTTGATGAGCTCGAGGACAACGACGAACTCGACGACTCCGAGGACTATGAGGACGATGACGAGGTGGACGCCGACGACGCCCGCTGAGCTTGCCCCGGTGTCGAGGCCGGCCCGCTGAACGCGACTGCGCCCACCCCGGCGGCAGTCGATGGGGTGGGCGCAGTGAGGTGCGAACGGCTCAGCTGAGGAAGTCGCCGCCCTCGCCCGAGAGGTGCAGACGGGTGGTGGGCGTCGCGAAGACGTCGAGCGAGTCGAGTCGGCTGACCGTGGTCCACAGGTCGCGGAAGTAGCGCTGCATGCGCTGCCCGTCCATCGTGAAGGTCGTGCCGGCCATGCGCATAAGGAGCTGCACGGCCTCCCACACGAGCTCTTCGGCGATGAGGTACGCGTTGTTCAGTCGCATCGCCGACGACTCGTCGAAGACGCCCTCGCCGGCCACCAGGCGGCGACCGTACTCCTCGTAGCGACGCCCCGTGTCGAAGAGGGCACCGGCCGCCGCGTCGAGCTTCGCGAGCGCGATGCCGAAGGGCTTCAAGTAGTCCTCGAGGGTGTCGCGAGCGGGTGAGCCGGGATGGAACGGGGCGCGCGTAGTCTGGATGATGCGCTCGTACTCGTCGAGCGCGGCGTAGCCGGCGCCGAGCGTAGCGGCCGTGACTTCACCCTCCGCGAAGCCGAAGAAGGCGCCCGAGTACATCGGGTTGCCGTGGATCTCGTAGCCGATCGTCGGTGTGGCCATACCGGTCGCGAAGTACTCGTCGACCACGAGTTCCTCGGGAACGAAGGCTTCTTCGACCTTGATCCCGTTCGACCCGCTGCCGCGCATGCCGATCGGGCCGCGATCCCCGCCCCAGTCGTTCAGCACCTCGTACTGCGAACGCTCGAGCACGGCCCATGCGCGGCGCTCGGGCGTCGTATCGGTCGCCGGGATGAGCACGGTGGGGAAGAAGTGCGTCGAGTACGGTGCGCCCGAGCAGTAGCGCCACGTGCCGGAGATCCGGTAGCCGCCCTCGACCGGGGTGATGGTCGAAGACCGCGGGTTGCCGCTCGCGGGGGCGACCATGTAGCCGTGCTGTCCGAAGATGCGCTCCTGCGCCGCCAGCGGCCAGTAGGAGGAGAGCGTGAGCGTGTGAGCGGACGCGAGCGAGAGGCTCCAGGCGGTCGAGGGGCAGCCGCGGCCGATCTCGGCGATCACGGCGAAATAGGCGTCGGGGCTGAGTTCGAGGCCGCCGAACCGCTGCGGCAGCAGCGTCTTGTAGAAGCCATGCTCGACGAAGTACTCATGCACCTCGGGGGAGTAGCGGCCTTCTTCTTCGGTGCGAGCCTGGTTCTCGCGCAGCAGGGGGCGGAGCACGCGAGCCGCCTCGAGCAGCTTCGCCAGCTCATCGCGAACGCGCTGATCGTTCGTCGTGATGGGGAACGTCGACGACGGGCCGGTCAGCCCCGGATCGGGCACCTCCGACTTCGGCGCCGCGACGGGGCCCGTATTCTGCTTGGCGTGCTCCGTGGGGTCGATCTTGACGCGGGACATAGCGGATCCTTCCTTGACCTACTCGGTTGTTCGAGTCTGACGAACGGAGGGCCGCACAACCTAGGGTCGGCGTGCTAAAGGGGGCGACCCGAACTGTGCGCGCTGCACAGGCGGACGCGACGATCGGGCTATTCGACGTGAAGATCGATGAAGTCCGTGGCCGGAGCCGTGCGCCCGCTCGCATCTCGAAGTAGCACGCCGTCCCGGGCGGACTCGTCGAACGGATCGCTCAGGCCGAACATCTGGCCCCAGGGATCCCGCAGAATGGCGTAGCGATCGAATGGCGAGGAGACCGGCGGCACGAGCACCCGCGAGCCGGATTCGTTCGCGCGCGAGACCGTCGACACGATGTCGTGCGCGGTGAAGTAGACGATCCAGGTCGTGCGCGTCGAGACGTTCATCTCCGCGCGCATTCGGAGCACCATGGACGCGACGCGGCGATCCGACGCGATCACCCGCACGTCGTACGGATCCTCCAGCGTGTCGAGCGGCTCGGCCGAGAGCAGCGTCTGGAGGAATCGGCTCGTGCGCTCCACCGTGTGCGTGGCACAGTCGACGTTGGCGGTGATGTTCGGCACCCCGTGCGAGACGTGCTCGGTGATGCCGGCCCAGAGACCGTCATCGCTGACGGCGTAGTGCTTGCCGCCCCACGCCGGCTCCGTATCGCGCCGATGCGCGCCGAGCGGCTGCACGGCGGTGATCGCGGCGTCGACGGACGGGACGAGGAATCGCGGCACCCAACCGGGCTCGGCCCCCGCGGGCGGCAGGTGGGCCGGGGCGAACTCCGGGTTCGAAAAGTCCGGAAAGCGTACGCCGAGCAACCACTCGTAGTAGGCGATGGCCTCCTCCGGGTTCTCGGTGAACAGTTCGGCGTCGATGAGCAACTGGGGCGATGGGTCAGTCACGAGGGCCGTCTCCTTCGTTCGGGTGCTCTGCGGCAGCACGGCGGGTGAGGCGCGGAGGCTCGACCGCACGAGGATCGTCGGGCGCGCTCACGAGGAACGAGAGCCAAAGCGAGGTGGTCGCCGCAGTGGACTCGATGTCGACCCTGAGCTGTTCGGTGATGTGTTTCAACCGGTAGCGCAGGGTATTGCGGTGGATGAACAGGGCCTCGCATGTCGCGGCCGTGTCGCGATCGAGCGCGAGATAGGTGCGGAGGGTGTGCAGCAGTTCGCTGTTGTGCGTGCGATCGTAATCGATGAGCGGCTGCAGTTGCTGGTGCGCGATGACTTCGAGCGGCAGTGCGGTGTTCGCAAGCGCGAGGAGGCGCGGGAAGTCCAGTTGACCGGGGTGCTGCACGCCGTCGCCGGATTGGGTCGCGGCGAGCGCCTCGTAGTAGGCCGCGCGCAATCCCGAGCCGCCCGTGTGCGGGCGGCTCACGCCGAGTCCGGCGGTCTCACCCAGTTCTTTCAGCTGTCGGTAGAGGTTGTTCGCGAGCCGCTCGACCGCGACGTCATCCGGGACGATCATCAGAACGTTGCGCCCGACATGTACGCGGAGGAACGGCGCCTGCTGATCGCCCATCAACGCGAAGATGCTGTCCATGCGCAGCCGTTTGCTCGCCGGCTCCTCCGAGTTCGTCCACCCGAGAAGCACGCGGAAGGGCACTTCGGGATCGACGCCGACGACTCGCAGGCGGCCCGCGGCATCGGCCTCGCTCAGGCTGCCGGAGAGCACGTCGGCGATCAGCTCCGCGGCGAGTTCTCGGCGACCCTGTTGGGCGGCGAGCAGGCGGGAGAGCTCGATCGCTGCGAGGTCGGCCGCCACGTCGAGGAGGTGATGCCGGTCCTCACGGATGCGGGCGACGAGCAGCGCGACCGACGTCCCCTCGAGTTCGATGGCGCGCACCAGCAGTTCCGTTCCGGCCGGATGCCGGCCACTCCGCGCAGATGCGACGAGTTCCGGATCCCAGAACGTCTTGACGGGCGACGCCGCGAGCACGCTGCCCTCGGGATCCATCAGGCCGATGTCAGCGCCGAGCACGCCGCGCAGGGCTCCGACGAGATGCGTGAGACCGCCGACGCGAGTGGCGTAGACGAGCCGACCCGCGGCATCGACGTCGCCGGCGGGCGGAGTCTGTTCGGTCACGGCTCTCTCGGTTTCCACTCATCAGGGGCGTGTTCGCCCGGTCGCGCGCTCGCGTGGCGGCAAGTGTAGTACAGGCCGACACTGCCCGCGGGTGTACGCGAACTCCTATCGCAGCCTGCAACCGACCCCGTCGGCAATGTGCCCGGTGCACTGTTGCCGTCTCGTGCTTTGGAGCCTCAGCACACGCACGGGGCGAGAGCCATTGCGGATACTTGATCACAACGTTCGTGCGACACGGTTGTCCGGTGCGTCTGGTTGGCCTTTGTCACGCGCGTTGCCACACCTGATCCGCCCGATTTCGACGTAAGGACAATTGTGAACGACTCAACGGCGAGCGACATCGATCGACTTATCCCCGAGAATCTCAACCCGGTGCAGCGCGCGTACACGCGCCGCACCATCCTACGTGCCAGCGCCATGGTCGGCCTCGCGGGCGTTTCGGCGAGCTTCCTCGCGGCCTGCAGCCCGCAGTCGGGCGGCGGCGCGACGCCGGCACCCGATGGCGGCGGCGGAGAGATCAAGCCCGGCGGCATCCTCCGCTACGGAGTCGCCTCGGGCGACCCGGGCGACGTGCTCGACCCCCACTACCCGCTGACCGGCTTCGCCACCTGGGCCGGCATGGCCCTCTACGAGCCGCTCACCTGGACGAACGACGACTTCGAGTTCGAGCAGGTGCTCACCGAGTCGTGGACGCCGAATGACGACGCGACCGAGTGGACGATGAAGCTGAAGCCGGGCGTGGTGTTCCACGACGGCAAGCCGGTGACGGCCGCGGACGTCGTGTTCACGGTCAACCGCATCCTCGACCCCGATGGGGGCGCGATCGCCGCCGGCAACTTCTCGATGGTCGACTCGATGGAGGTCGTCGACGACCAGACGCTCCTGTGGAAGCTGAACGCGCCGACCGGCTGGTTCCCCATCTCCGTCGGCGACGGAGGTGCCATGGGCGTCGTGCCCGACGGGTTCGACGTGAACAACCCGGTGTCGACGGGGCCGTTCAAGTTCAAGTCGTTCACCCCGGGCAGCGAGACCATCTGGGAGCGGTTCGACGACTACCACGGCACGCCGGCGATCGTCGACGAGTTCCACGCGATCGCGCTGCCCGACAACGACGCGCGTGTGAACGCGCTCATCGCGGGCCAGGTCGACGCGATCCAGAACGTGCCCGCGGCCTCGATCGCGCAGCTGAACGGCGACGGCGCGCACACGGTCGACGTGCTCGAGTCGGGCCAGTTCATGGTGCTCACGATGCGCGTGGATCAGGGTGTCACGGCCGACGTCGACGTGCGCCAGGCGGTGCGCATGGCGGTGGACCGCGAGCAGATCCTCAACATCATCTACGGCGGCAACGGCGAGATCGCGAACGATCTGTACGGCCGCTGGGATCCCGCGTTCGATGACAGCCTGGTGCGCGATCATGACGTCGAGGGCGCGAAGGCGCTGATCGCGAAGGCCGGTGCCGCGGGCAAGGAGTTCGTGATCTCGACACCCGCCCAGTACAAGGACACCTGCCAGATCATTGCCGAGAGTGCGAATGAGATCGGCCTGAACGCATCGGTGGACGTGCTCGACGACACGTCGTTCTACCAGAAGTACACGGAGTGGGACATCGCGACCGACTGGTACCCGTCGACCACCATTCTCACGACGGCGGCGATGTCCGACGGCCCGGGTGCGTTCCTCAACCAGACGCACTTCGACGACGCCGAATACAACGACCTCTTCGTGCAGGCGAGCTCGGCGATCGAGGACGCTGATCGGGTCGAACCGCTGAAGAAGATGCAGCGCATCCTCTTCGACCGCGGCGGGTACCTGATCGCGGTCTGGGAGAAGACCCTCAACGCGCGCGCGCTCAACACTGCCGGATGGCCGACCGCCGATCGCAGCGGTTTCGGGGTGTTCCGAGCATTCGGCCGCGTCGGCTTCACCAGCTGATCCTCCTCGGGTGCCGCGGCCCCGGCCGCGGCACCCTCCCATGCTCAGACTCGCACGAAAGGTCGCACATGCCAGTCCACGTTCTCATCGACTTCCCCATTTCCGCAGAGCAGAACGATGCCCTGCTCGCCGAGCGCCCCGAACTCATCGAGCCCATTGGCAAGCTCCTCGTCAAGCACGGGGCGCTCAGTCACGCCCGGCTGAAGGGCGAGGGGCGCTACATCGACATCGACGTCTTCCCGAGCCGCGAGGTCTACCACGCGTTCAAGGCCGAGGCGCAGCCGTACATCGACGCCTACGAGGGCGCACTCGGCGTGCGCTCGGTCGACACGATCTGGGAGCTGACCGACGAGATCGACCTCACCACGCTGAGTTGATCGCCGCTACGCTCGAGTGAACGGAAGGGTGCGGTGAGTCGATGGTGACAGAAGTGCACGAAGAGCCCGAGGCCGGGCAGACCGAGGTCTCGAAGGGGAAGATGTTCTACCGGCGCTACCGGTGGATCGGGATGCGCGTGCTCGTCGGCATCGCCACGCTCGTGGCGGTCTCGTTCCTCATCTATCTCTCGACCATGGCGCTGCCGGGCAATGCGGCGGTCGCGATCCTGGGCAAGAACGCGACGCCCGAGAAGGTCGCGGCGCTCTCGGCGGAGCTCGGGCTCGACCGCCCGTTCTTCGTGCAGTACTTCGACTGGTTGTGGGGCATGATGCGCGGTGATTTCGGCACGTCGCTCATCACGAAGATGCCCGTCGACCAGATGCTCGCCTCGCGGCTCGTGAACTCGGCGACGCTCATCTTCCTCACGGTGATCATTGGATTCCCGATCGCGATCCTGCTCGGGATCCGCGCGGCATACAAGCCGGGCAAAGCCATTGATTCCGCGGTGAACAGCACCTCGATCGTGGTCTCGGCCCTGCCGGAGTTCGTCGTGGCGCTGCTGCTCGTCTACCTGCTCGCAACGGGGGTGTTCCGCATATTCCCGGCCGTTTCCCTGGTCTCGGGGCAGGCGCTCGTGCTGAGCAACCCGATCGTCCTCGTGCTGCCGGTGCTCTCGCTCGTGATCATGACGCTGCCCTACCTCACGAGGCAGATCCGCGGCGCGCTGCAGGACGCCCTGGGGTCGGAGTACGTCGTGATGGCGGAGCTCAAGGGGCTCGATCGCGCGCCCGTGCTCCGCCGGCACGCGCTGCCGAACAGCCTCGCGTCGACCATCCAATCCGGCGCGCTCACGCTCGCATACCTCATCGGCGGCACGGTCGTCATCGAGTTCATCTTCCAGTTCCCCGGTATCGGCGCCGCGCTCCAGAGCGCCGTGCTCAGCCGCGATCTGCCGGTCGTGCAGTTCATCGTGCTGGTCTTCGCCGCGGCCTACGTGGTGTTCAACCTGATCGCCGACATCCTGACCGTGTTCGTGACCCCGAAGCTGAGGACCGCATGACCGCATCGCCACCCACTGCCGTCCTCGCCGCGCAGGCGGAGGTCAAGACATCACGCGGGCACGCGTTGCGCCAGATCTTCTCGAAGCGGAGCACGATCATCGGCCTGATCATGCTCGTCTTCGTGCTGCTCATCACGATCCTCGGGCCGATCCTGGCCCCCTACGACATCAGCAAGAACGTCGGTACCTTCTTCGAGGCGCCGTCGGCGAAGGCCTGGCTCGGCACCGACTACCTCGGCCGCGATGTGCTGAGCCGCGTGCTGCACGGCGGCGTCACCGTGGTGACCATGTCGGTGCTCGCCGCCACGCTCGGCACCGTGCTCGGCGCGGCCCTGGGCATGACCGCCGCCTACCGGCGCGGCATCGTCGACGAGGTGATCATGCGCATCTCCGACGTGCTGCTCGCGCTGCCACTGATCGTGTTCGTGCTGCTGCTCGTCGCCGTCTTCGGCCACGAGCTGTGGCTGCTCGTGCTGCTGATCGGCATCTCGCATGCCCCGCAGGTCGCCCGCGTCGTCCGCGGAGTCGCCGTCGAAGTGCGCGAGCGCGAGTTCGTGGAATACGGCAGGTCCCTCGGCGCCTCCGGCACGCGGATGGTGTTCACCCAGATCCTGCCGAACATCTCCACCCCTCTCCTCGTCGAGTACGGCTTGCGCATCGTGTGGTCGATCGCCGCGTTCGCGAGCTTGAGCGTGCTCGGTCAGGGCGTCCAGGCGCCCATGGCCGACTGGGGCCTCATGGTGAACGAGAACCGGCAGTCGATGATCGCGGGGCAGCCGCTCAGCGTGCTCGTGCCGCTGCTCATGATTGCGGTGTTCGCGCTCGCGGTGAATCTGATCACCGACGGCATCTCCAGCCACGTCGCGAGGGGAGGGGACGCGTGATGGGCGAGACTGCAGCGGCCCCCCAGGCCGTCGTGGAGGTGCGCGAGCTCACGGTCACGATCGCGAGCGGTCGCGAGATCGTGAGCGACGTGTCGTTCTCGATCGCGCCGGGCGAGGTGCTCGGGCTCGTCGGCCAGTCGGGCTCGGGCAAGACGACGGTCGGCATGGCGCTGCTCGGCTACGAGCGGCACGGCGCGCGCATGGCCGGCGGCAGCATCGTGGTCGACGGCATCGACGTGCGCGCGCTCGACGACGCGGGCCGCCGCGCGCTCCGCGGCCGCAATGTCGCCTACGTGCCGCAGGATCCGCGGGCCTCGCTGAACCCGGCGATGAGCATCGGGGATCAGATTGGCGAGGTGCTCGAGATCATCGGTTTCGGGGCGTCGCACGGTGAACGTCAGGAGGCGGTGCGCGAGGCCCTGGAAGACGTGGGGCTGCCGATGACCGATGAGTTCCTGAAGCGGTTCCCGCACCAGCTCTCGGGCGGGCAGTTGCAGCGCGTCGGCATCGCCATGGCCATCGTGGGCAAACCGCCGGTGCTCGTTCTCGACGAGCCGACGACCGGCCTCGATGTGACCACGCAGGATCGCGTGCTGCGTCTCGTGCGGCGGCTCTGCACCGAGCACGGCATCGCCGGGCTCTACGTCACGCACGATCTCGCCGTGGTCGCTGAGATCGCGGATCGCGTGCTCGTGATGAACCTCGGGCGCACGGTCGAGGAGGGCGGGGTCGACGAGCTCTTCCGCCACCCGCGCGAGACCTACACGCAGCGGCTGCTCGCGGCCGCGCCCGACATCGCCGACCCGCCCCGCGTGCGCGCGCTCGACGATCCCGGCGACGAGGGCGTGCTGAGGGTGTCGGGCCTCGCGGCGGGCTACCATCGCAATCAGGTGCTCCACGACGTCTCGTTCGAGCTGCAGGCGGGGGAGTGCCTCGCCGTGGTGGGCGAATCCGGCTCGGGCAAGTCGACGCTCTCCCGGGCGCTGATCGGCCTGCACCCCCAGCACACCGGTGACGTGCGCTGGCGCGGCAAGTCTCTGCCGCGGCGCGCGGAGCGGCGCTCGCGGGCCATGGTGCGCGACCTCCAGTACATCTTCCAGAGCCCTTTCACGGCGCTGAACCCGCGGGCGACGATCGGCGACAGCATCCTCTTCGCGCACAAGCTCACGAGGCGCGGCGCGTCGTCGGCGGAGCGGCACGAGGCCGTGCTCGATGCCCTCGAGCGCGTCGGCCTCGACCGGAGCGCGGCGGAGTTGCTGCCGAACCGGCTCTCGGGCGGCGAGCGGCAGCGCGTCGCCATCGCGCGCGCGCTGGTGACGAAGCCGAAGGTGCTCATCTGCGACGAGATCACCTCGGCGCTCGATGTGATCGTGCAGGCGCAGATCGTCGATCTACTTGGTGAGTTGCAGGAGCAGGAGGGGTTGTCGATGCTCTTCGTGACCCACAACCTCGCGCTCGTGAAGTCCTTCGCCGATCGCGTCCTCGTGCTGAACAAGGGGCGGGTGGTCGAGACCGGTGAGACGGGAGCGGTGCTGTCGGACCCGCAGGATGCGTACACGAAGTCGCTCATGCGGCACACACCGTCGATCTCGCTCGCGCTCGAGGAGCGCGAGCGGGGGGTTCGGGATGCAAGCCGGGGCTGAACGGCTGCGCATTCAGGCTGCGTCCGACGCGGACGCCGCTCGACCCGGCCCGCTCGCGGGCATCGTCGTCGCCGACCTCAGCCGGCTGATCGCGGGGCCCTACTGCACGATGCTGCTCGGCGACATGGGCGCGACCGTGATCAAGATCGAGGGCCCCGACGGCGATGACGCACGGAACTTCGCGCCTCCGTACCGAGACGGTGAGGCCACCTTCTTCCTGTCGGTCAACCGGAACAAGCGCTCGATCGCACTGGACTTCTCCAAGGCCGGCGACCTCGAGCTCGCTCATGCGATCATCCGGCGCTCCGATGTGGTCGTCGAGAACTTCCGCATCGGCAGCCTCGAGCGGTTCGGGCTCGACTACGACTCGATCTCGGCCGAGTGCCCCGACGTCATCTACGCGTCCATCACCGGTTTCGGGTCGAAGGAGGGAGCGGACCTCCCCGGATACGACATCCTGGTCCAGGCGGCCTCGGGGCTCATGGACCTCACCGGGTCGCCCGCCGGCGGCCCGTTTCGCGCGGGGTTCTCGACCTTCGACGTCGTCACCGGCATGCACACCTGCATGGGGATCCTTGCGGCGCTCCACCACCGGTCGCGCACGGGCGAGGGGCAGCTGGTCGAGGTCAACCTGCTCTCGTCCGCGCTGTCCGGGCTGGTCAACCAGTCGGCCGCCTATGTGACGGGCGATGTGGTCCCGAAGCGCGCGGGCAACGAGCACCCGAGCCTCTTCCCCTACGGGCCCGTGCGCACCGCCGACGGCGAGCTCGTGATCGCCGTAGGCAACGACACGCAGTTCGCCCGGCTGTGCGAGGTGCTCGAGCTGCCGTCGCTCGCCGCCGATCCGCGATTCGCCACGACGAGCAACCGAAACGTCAACCGCGTCGTGCTGGGCGAGCTCCTCCGCGCATCCCTCGTGCGCAGAACAAGCGCTGAGTGGTTCGAACTGCTCTCGCGCAGGCACGTGCCCTGCGCGCCGATCCAGACGGTGAAGGACGGCGTGGAACTCGCCGAGCGGCTCGGCCTTGTCCCGACGGTGTGGTCGGGGGAGCCGCCGCGCAGCATCCCCACTGTGCGGCACCCCGCGGACTTCTCCCGGACGCCGGTGGACTACCCGCTGCCCCCGCCCCTGCTCAACGGCGACGAGGCGTTCATCCGGCAGTGGCTCGGCGTCCTGGGCGACTAGGGCAAACGGTAGCGGCCGTCGTGTTCGACTACGAGGCCGTCAGCCAGCAGCGAGTCGAGCGCGCGCAGCGGCTGATCTGCATCGCGGACGCCGCCGTCGGTCCCGGCGGTGAGCGCAGCGGATCGCGGCACCGGCGCGTCCGCCCGCCGCAGCAGCGCCATGATCCGGCCGCGCACCTGCCGATCGCTCCCATTGAATGCCGCTTGCGTCGGTCGCCTCGCGGGCGCGTTGTCCGGATACCCGGCGCCGCGCCACTCGCACCACGCCGCGACCGCGCAGCCTCCGCAGTCGGGTGTGCGGGCCGTGCACACCACCGCACCGAGCTCCATCGCGGCGGCGTTGAACGCGGCCGCCTCGCCGGGTCGATCGGGCAGGAGGGCTGCCATGTCGTCGAGGTCACCCGCGCGCGGCGGCCCAGCGGCCGCCCGGCCATGCACGAGGCGGGCGATGACCCGCCGGGTGTTCGTGTCGACCACCGGGTGGCGCTCCCCGTAGGCAAAGCTCGCCACGGCGCGCGCGGTGTAGGGACCGACGCCGGTCAAGGCCAGGAGCGCATCGATGTCGCGCGGCACCCGGTCGCCGTGATCCCGCGCGATCTGCCCGGCGGCGCGGTGCAGCCAGAGCGCGCGCCGCGGATAGCCGAGGCGCCCCCAGGCGCGCACCGCCTCGCCCGGGGCCTCTGCCGCGAGAGCGGATGGCCGCGGCCAGCGCTCGATCCATTCCTCGAACCGCGGCAGCACGCGCTCGACCTGGGTCTGCTGCAGCATGAACTCCGAGACGAGCACGGCCCACGCGTCGATCTCGCCGGGCGCGCCTCGCCACGGCAGCTCGCGCGCGTTCGCTGCGAACCAGTCGATCAGCGCGTGCTGCAGCCCGGTTGAATCCTCCACCCCACCATCCTGCCATCGGGGTCGTAGCCCCGCGCCACTAAGCTGGTGGCGATGGACCAGACAGCGAACGGCATCCTGCTCGTGGACAAGGCCGAGGGCTGGACGAGCCACGATGTCGTCGCGAAGGCCCGGCGCGCGCTCGGCACGCGGAAGATCGGCCATGCGGGCACGCTCGACCCCATGGCGACCGGCCTCCTCGTGCTGGGGGTGGGCCCGGCGACCCGGCTGCTCACGCACCTCGTCGGGCTCGACAAGACGTATCTGGCGACGATCCGCCTCGGGTGGGGGACCGTGACCGATGATCGCGAGGGACCGGCGCTCGATCGCCGCGACGATGAGCGGGCAGAGGTTTCACGAAGGATCGCAGAGCTCGCCTCGCACCCCGCGCCGGTCTTCGCCGCAGCGAACGCGCTCACCGGCGCGATCGAACAGGTGCCGAGCGCGGTGAGCGCCATCAAGGTCGACGGCCGCCGCGCGTATGACCGCGTACGCGCGGGCGAGCAGCTCGAGCTGAAGAGCCGGCCGGTCACCGTGCACGCGTTCGAACTCGACGCGCCCCGATCGGTGTCGGCGGTGGGGAGCCCCGTCGAGGCCCTCGACGTCGATGCGACCGTGCGATGCTCGTCCGGTACGTACGTGCGGGCGCTCGCCCGCGACCTCGGTGCCTCGCTCGGCGTCGGCGGGCACCTGACCGCGCTTCGCCGCACGACGGTCGGTCCGTTCGCCGTCGAGGGCGCGGTGACCGTGGAAGCGCTTGCCGCGGGCGAGGTCGATGCGGCAGCGCTCCTCGCGCCCGCGGACGTGGCCGCGAAGCTCTTCCCCGTGCTCGATCTCACGCCGCAGGAGGCCGTCGATCTCGGCCACGGCAAGCGGCTGCAGTTCGATCCCGCGACGCTCGCGGATGCGGAGCTGGCCGCCGCGATCGCGCCGAGCGGCCGGCTCGTGGGCCTCGTGCGGGTCAGGAACGGCCGCACCCGCGTGGTCACGAACTTTCCCACGCCCGACGCCCCGCAGAACGGAGACCCGCAATGATCCTCTGGTTCGCGATCGCCGAGATCGCGGTGGCCATCGTCGCGGCGCTCGTCAGCCTCGTCGTCTTCGCCCGACGCAGTGCTCCGAACGACTACGTGCTCGGCTCGACGCTGCTCGTGGGACTGCTGCTGATCGCGCAAATCGTCATCGCGATCGTCGCCCCGCTCGCGGGCAACCCCCCGGTCGGCGACCTGCTCGAGTACTGGATGTACCTCATCGTGGCGGCGGCGCTGCCCTTCGGCGCCGGATTCTGGGCGCTCGTCGATCGCACCCGCACGGCGAACCTCGTGCTGCTCGTCGTGCATCTCTCGGTCGCCGTGATGCTCTATCGCATGCTGGTGATCTGGGGCTGAGTCGCTCGCTTCCCGGTACAGGAAGCACCGCAGCCCAGCCGGTAAGCTTGAGGCCGTGCCAGACATGGAGCCGGAAGCCAGACCCGCGGAATCCACCGCACGCACGAGCGGCCTCGGCCGCGTGCTCATCACCGTCTATCTGATCCTCGCGCTCGCCGCGACGTTCCGCGCCGTCTACCAGGTCATCGCGAAGTTCGACGAGGCACCCGTGGCCTACGCGCTCTCGCTCGCCTCGGGCATCGTCTACATCATCGCGACCGTCGCGCTGATCAAGCGTCGCGGCGCCTGGCGCGTGATCGCGTGGGTCGCGCTGCTGTTCGAGTTCTGCGGCGTGCTCATCGTGGGCACGCTGAGCCTCACGCACCCGGCGCTCTTCGCGCACCCCTCGGTCTGGTCGTGGTTCGGCTCGGGCTACCTCTGGATCCCCCTCGTGCTGCCGGTGCTCGGCATGACCTGGCTGCTCCGATCGCGCGACCAGCGCCGTACGGAGGTCGAGGCCTGATGCGCGTGTTCCGTTCACTCGAGGACATCTCGGCGGGGGCGTTCGCCGAGGGGTCGGCCGTCGCGATCGGCAAGTTCGACGGGATCCATCTCGGGCACCGCGCACTGCTCGACAGCATCACCGAAGCCTCGATCGAACGGGGGCTCGAGTCGGTCGTCTTCACGTTCGAGCACCACCCGCTGCGACTCCTCCGGCCCGACATCTGCCCGGTGCGGCTGATGAGCCCGGAGCAGCGGCTCGACGCGATCGCCGAGGCGGGCATATCGACCTGCGTCATGGTGCCGTTCGACGAGGCGCTGTCGCTGATGTCGGCGGAGGAGTTCGTCGAGCGCGTACTGGTCGAGAAGCTGTGCGTGGAATACCTGAGCCTCGGCGCCGACTTCCGCTTCGGGCACGAGAGCGCGGGCGACGCGCACCTGCTGGAGCGCGCCGGGGAGCGATTCGGCTTCGCGGTGGACGTCGTGCCCGAGGTCATCGATCCCGAACTCGGGCGGGTGTCGACGTCGCGGGTGCGCGAGGCGATTCTGCAGGGTGATGTGGCGAACGCGACCCGTATGCTCGGCCGCCCGCCGGCCGTGCGCGGATCGGTGGTGCACGGGGATGCGCGGGGGCGGGAGCTCGGGTTCCCCACGGCGAATCTGGGTGCGGCGCCCGACGGCGCACCGATCGAGGGCCTGATCCCGGCCGACGGCGTGTACGCGGGCTGGGCGATCGTGGGGGGTCGCCGCTACGAGGCCGCGGTCTCGGTCGGCGTCAACCTGACCTTCGAGCTCGAGGGCGAGCCGCGGGTGGAAGCGCACCTGATCGACTTCGCCGGTGATCTCTACGGCGAGCAGATCGAGATCCTGTTCGTCGAGCGACTGCGAGGCATGGTCGCGTTCGCCGGTATCGAGACCCTCGTCGAGCGCATCCGCGAGGATGTGCGCGAGACTCGCGTGATTCTCGCCGGCCACGACGCCGGACTCGGCTGAACCCTCGGTCGCGCGAGCCGCACGGCCGGCGGTGGTAGCATGGGGGCGGTTCACCTCGCATCCATCATTCGCGCCGCCGTGCCGTGCACGCCGTCAGGCCGAGTATCCGGATCCACGAGGTCGACCCGCGGCTCGGTCGATGAGCCGCGACACGCCGATCAGGAGATCCATGGCATCCACCACTGCCACTCGAGCAGGCAAGAGCCGCGCTCAGGCACGCAAGCGCCACACCCACAACGAGGGCATCATTCCGCTGCTCGCACGCGCGGTCCGCGAAGTCGAGGCTTCGGCGCAGCGCGGCAAGGCGAGCCCGGCGAATCGCACGAAGTTCCACGTGATCGCGCTGCTCATGCGCGAGGAGCGCGCACGGGTCAAGACGGCGGATGACGTGACCGAGGCCGAGCGCGCCGAGACGCTGAAGCGGCTCGACGGCGTGGCCGCGATCCTCGCGAAGACGGCGGCCCGCGACACCAGCCTCATCACCCTGCTCGAGCCCACCGCGCCGGTGAGCGATGCGGCGCGCATGCTCAAGCGCCGCATGCTCGCGCAGGCCGGGATCGAGCTGCCGGAGGGCGGGCCCGAGCCGGCGCCGTCGAAGGTTATCGTGCCGGCAGAGCTCGCCGAGCGCCAGGTCGATCCGCCGGGCATCGACGCCCGCATCCTCGCTCGGCCGTTCCTCGCGCCCGACACGAGCCGCACCCGCACGCCCACCCCGGTGGTGCGCCTCGCGAACTGGGAGCTGCTCGGCCCGCTGCTCAAGTCGTTCGAGCAGGGTGGCGGCGGCTCCGCGTGCATGCCGTTGCCCGAGCCCCCGATGCCGGATCGCCTGGCGCCCCCCGGGCTCGAGCTGATGCCGCATCAGGCGCGCTTCCTCGCGAGCGTGCGCGACGGCCACCGGAGCTTCCTGCTGGCCGATGAGCCGGGCCTCGGAAAGACCGCGCAGTCGGTCATCGCGGCCTCGGTCGCGGGCGCCTACCCCCTGCTCGTCGTCGTGCCGAACGTCGTGAAGATGAACTGGGCGCGCGAGGTGCAGCGCTGGACCCCGCAGCGACGCGTGACGGTGATCCACGGCGACGGCGACGACATCGACGCCTTTGCCGACGTGTTCGTCGTGAACTACGACATCCTCGACCGCCACCTGCGCTGGATCTCGCGCTTCGGCTTCGCTGGCATGGTCGTCGACGAGGCGCACATGATCAAGAACGTGCAGTCCCAGCGTTCGCGCAACGTGCTCGCGATCGCCGAGCGGATCCGCGAGCGCGTGCCGGGCGGCAGGCCCCTGCTCCTCGCGCTCACCGGCACGCCGCTCATCAACGACATCGACGACTTCCGTGCGATCTGGCGGTTCCTCGGGTGGACCGAGGCGGAGAAGCCCGGCCCCGAGCTCATGGCCCGGCTCGAGGCGAACGGCTACACGCCGGCAGACGCCTCGTTCTACCCGGCCGCGCGGCAGAGCGTGGTCGAGATGGGCATCGTGCGGCGTCGCAAGATCGACGTCGCGGCCGACCTGCCGTCCAAGCGCGTCGTCGACCTGCCGGTCGAACTCGACGACGATCTCGGCCGCGGCATCCGCGAGGCCGAGAAGCAGCTCGCCGACAAGCTCGTCGCGCGGTTCAACGTGATCAAGGCCGGCCGGCTCGGGCGCGAACTCGGCGACGACGCCATCGTGCGCATGGTCTGCATGCAGGAGCTCGACGATTCCAACGGGTCGGGGACCGGCATCAACGTGTTCACGATGGTGCGTCAGATCGGCCAGGCGAAGGCCGGCCTCGCCGCCGATTACGCCGCGCAGCTCGCGCGCTCGGTGGGCAAGGTCGTGTTCTTCGCCAAGCACATCGACGTCATGGATCACGCCGAAGCCGCGTTCGCCGAGCGCGGGCTCGGCACGGTCTCGATCCGCGGTGACCAGAGCGCGACGGCCCGGCAGGAGCAGATCGACGCCTTCAACAACGATCCGTCGGTCTCCGTCGCGGTTTGCTCGCTCACTGCGGCGGGCGTCGGCGTGAACCTGCAGGCCGCCTCGGACGTGGTGCTCGCCGAGCTGAGCTGGACGGACGCCGAGCAGACGCAGGCGATCGACCGGGTGCACCGCATCGGTCAGGAAGAGCCGGTTACCGCGTGGCGCATCGTCGCCGCGCAGACGATCGACGCGCGTATCGCCGAGCTGATCGACGCGAAGGCCGGGCTTGCGGCCCGCGCGCTCGACGGCGCAGCAGCGCCCGCCGAGGACGCGGATCCGGTGCAGCTGCTCGCGCTGATCTCGGTGCTGAGGGCGGCGCTCGGCTTCGAGTGATCCTCTCGCGGTCGCTAGGCTGAGCGCATGCGAATCGGAGTGCTCTGCTCGGGAGGCGACAGCCCGGGGATGAACGCGGCCATCCGCGGCGCCACCCTCCGCGGCGTCGACATCCACGGGTTCGAGATGGTCGGCTTCGTCGACGGCTGGCGCGGGTTTCACGAGCACGAGATCGTGACACTGAACCGCCCCGCGGTGCGCGGACTCTCGGGGGTGGGCGGCGTCTTCCTCGGCACGAGCCGCGTCGCGCCGTTCGCGGGCGGCCCGGGCGAGGCCGATCTCACCGACTTCCGGGTGCGCATGGAGGGCTACGGGCTCGATGCCTTCATCCTGATCGGCGGCAACGGCACGCAGCGCGTCGCCGGCATCATCGACGACGCGGGCATTCCGGTGATCGGCCTGCCGAAGACCATCGACAACGACCTCGACGGCACCGACTACACGTTCGGCTTCGACACCGCCGTATCGGTCGCGACCGAGGCGATCGATCGTTTGCGCACCACTGGGGATTCGCACCGCCGCTGCATGGTGCTCGAGGTGATGGGGCGCGACGCGGGCTGGATCGCCCTGCACGCGGGCATGGCCGGCGGGGCGCAGGCGATCCTCATCCCCGAGTTCCCGGAATCGTTCGATCAGGTGTGCGATTGGGTGACGAACGTGCGGGATCGCGGCCGCTCCTCGCTCGTGGTCGTGGCCGAGGGGTTCACGCTCGCCGGCAGCGACCACGCCGTGACGCGCGAGGGGCTCGACGGGTTCGGCAGGCCGCGGCTCGGCGGGATCGCGGAACTGCTGGCGCCGATGATCGAGGAGCGAACCGGTATCGAGACGCGCGCGACCGTGCTCGGGCACGTGCAGCGCGGCGGGGCGCCCACGGCCTTCGACCGCGTGCTGGCCACGCGCACGGGTATCGCCGCGGCCGACGCGGTGCTGCGGCGCGAGTGGGGCACCCTGGCGGCGCTCAGGGGCGACCGTATCGAGATGATCCCGATCGCCGACGCCGTCGCGCGGCTGAAGACCGTGCCCGAGGGTCGCTACGCCGAGGTGCGCCTCAACTTCGGGTAGACGCCCGGTCTACTAGACGCCCGGTCTATGCGGCGAGGCGCTGCTTCACCTCGCCGAGCGACGGGTTGGTCGCCGCGCTGCCGTCGGGGAAGATCACGGTCGGAACGACGGCGTTGCCGTCGTTCAGCCCCTTCACCAGGTCCTCGGTGCCGGGCGTTCGCTCGATATCGACCTCGGTGTACTCGATGCCCTCGTGGTCGAGCATCTTCTTCAGCCGCTTGCAGTACCCGCACCACTCTGTCGAGAACATCGTGATCGCGCCCGTTTCGGGCACGTATTCCTCGTTCATTTCCAGCCTCCTCGGCGCTGTGATCAGCGTGCTCCCAGTCTATTCCTGACACCCGGCCTTCGACTTGACCGAGTGTGCGAATGATTGCGAAGATGAAGTGCACGCGCATGCCGGGGGATCACACGTTCCTCGGGGCCGCAGGCACTCGGAAACCGACGTATCCGTTCGAACGAAAGAGGCCGGTGGAACTCACCCTCATCGTGGTGCTGGTCATCGTACTGGCGCTGTTCTTCGATTTCACGAACGGCTTCCATGACACCGCCAACGCGATGGCCACGCCGATCGCCACGGGCGCGCTGAAGCCGAAGACGGCGGTGCTCCTCGCGGCGATCCTCAATCTCGTCGGCGCATTCCTCTCGACCGAGGTGGCGAAGACCATCTCCGGCGGGCTCATCAACGAGGGTGAGGGGGGCGTACTGATCAGCCCCGAGATGATCTTCGCGGGTCTCATCGGCGCGATCGTGTGGAACCTCGTCACCTGGCTGTATGGCCTGCCCTCCAGCTCGTCGCACGCGCTCTTCGGCGGCCTCATCGGCGCGGCCATCGTGGGCGCCGGCATCAACGCGATCAACGGCGGCGTGTTCCTCTCCAAGATCCTGATTCCGATGGTCGCGGCCCCGCTCACGGCGGGCCTTGTCGCGTTCACCGCGACGAAAATCGCCTATGCGATCACGCATCGGCATGACGGCAATAAGGACGGGCGCGGCAGGTTCCGCTACGGGCAGATCGCATCGTCCTCGCTGATCGCGCTCGCGCACGGCACGAACGACGCGCAGAAGACCATGGGCGTGATCACGCTCACGCTCGTCGCCTGGACCTCGATCTCGCACGAGGAGCTCCCCGGATGGGCGGCGGTGCCCGAGGGGGGCGGCCCGCCGTTCTGGGTCATCGCGACGTGCGCCCTCGCGATCGCCCTCGGCACGTATTCGGGCGGTTGGCGGATCATCCGCACGCTCGGCGCGGGTCTCACCCAGGTGAAGCCGGCGCAGGGCTTCGCCGCCGAGACGGCGACGGCCGCCACGATCCTCGCCTCCAGCCATCTCGGTTTCGCGCTGTCGACCACGCAGGTCGCCTCGGGTTCGGTGATCGGCTCCGGCCTCGGCCGGCGCGGATCGAGCGTGCGCTGGCGCACCGTGGGGCGGATCGCGACGGGCTGGCTCTTCACGCTCCCCGCGGCGGGCGCGGTGGGTGCGATCGCCGCGCTGGTGGCGCACCTCGGCACGATCGGGGTGATCATCGACGCGGTGGTCGGTCTCGCCTTCATCCTCTTCATCTTCTGGAGGTCGGCCCGCAATCGCGTCGACCACTCGAACGCGATCGTGCCCGATGTCGCCGAGTCCGGCTATGCCGTGCGCATCAACAAGCGCAAGGTGCGGCCGGTCCCCACGAAGACGGGTACCGTGCCGCCACTCACGCCGATCGCGCAGTCCGCAGTGCTCTCGGACAAGGCGGCGCGCGAAGCCGAGCGGCGTGCGCGTGCTGAGCGCGAGGCGGCCGAGAAGGCTGCGCGCAAGGCGGCCAAGCAGCAGCGAAAGCACGGGGGTGCCTCTTGATCGATTGGGCCGCCTTTCTCATCGTCTTCTCCGCGGCGCTCTTCGCCGCCGCCGCGCTCGTCGCCCTATATTCGCTCGGCATCCGGTTCCTCGCGACGCCTCCGCCCAAGATCGTGCGCGAGGACGGCAGCGTCGAGCCGGACGCGCCCTCGCGGGACGACGAGGACGACGATGTCGATGCGCTCGACCGCCCGCGCTGGGCCAGTGCCGCCGCATACGCGTGCTTCACGCTTTCGGCAATCGGAGTGCTGTACGGCATTTACCTCATCGTCCCGGCGCTTCACCGCTAGGCTCCGGCCACCTTCGCCTTCCCGGCGCAAGCGCAGAACCAAAGGATCCGCGCTCTCGCGCGCCGCCGCCGCGGTAGCCTTGCAGCCATGAGCGAAGCTGACATCCCCCTCGTCGTGGCCGGTCTTCGGCACACCTTCGACCTCGGGCTCACGCGACCCGCGGCCTGGCGTCGCTCGCAGCTGCAGGGGCTGCGCCGGATGCTCGTCGACCGCGGGCCCGAATTCGAGGTGGCGCTCTACGCCGATCTCGGAAAATCGGGAACCGAGGCGCAGCTCACCGAGATCGGGTTCCTGATCGCCGAGATCGATCACGCGCTCGCGCATCTCGCGAAGTGGATGCGGCCGACTCGAGTGGTCGCTCCGCTCGCGCTCCAGCCGGCCTCGGCCAGGGTCGTGCCCGAGCCGCTCGGCGTCGCCCTCGTGATCGCGCCCTGGAACTACCCGCTCATGCTGCTGCTCTCGCCCGCGATCGGAGCGCTCGCCGCGGGCAACGCGGTGGTGCTGAAGCCGAGCGAAGTCACGCCCGAGACCAGCCGGGCCATCGCGCTGCACCTGCCCGATTACGTCGATCGCCGAGCGGTCGCCGTGGTCGAGGGCGGCGTGGCCGAGACCACCGTGCTGCTCGGCGAGCGCTTCGACCACATCTTCTACACCGGCAACGGACGCGTCGGCCGCATCATCGCGCGGGCCGCGGCTGAGCACCTGACGCCGATCACGCTCGAGCTCGGCGGCAAGTCGCCGGCCTACATCGATGAGACCGTGAACCTTGCGGATGCTGCCAAACGCATCGTCTGGGGCAAGTTCCTGAACGCCGGGCAGACGTGCGTCGCGCCGGATTACGTGCTGGGTCGCCGCGAGGTGCTCGCGCGGCTCGCGCCGAGGCTCGCAGATGCGATCCACGAGCTCTACGGCAATGCCGTGCAGGGCAATCCCGACTACGGGCGCATCGTCAACGACGCGCATTTCGAGCGCCTCGTCTCCTACCTCGACGCGGCGGGGAGCGGAGGCGGAGAGATCGTCGTGGGCGGCGGCCGCGACGCGGCGGATCGCTACATCGAGCCGACGGTGCTCGCCGGCGTGCCGCGCGAGGCGCCAGTGATGCGAGACGAGATCTTCGGCCCGATCCTTCCGCTCGTCGAGGTCGCCGATCTCGACGATGCGCTGACGTTCGTGAACAGCCGGGACAAGCCGCTCTCCGCGTACGTGTTCAGCGAGCGCGCCGCCGATCGCCTGCGGTGGGAGCGCGAGACCAGCTCGGGTGCGCTCACGTTTGGCGCCCCGGTCCTGCACCTCAGCGTTGCCGGGCTGCCGTTCGGCGGGGTCGGCGAGAGCGGTCAGGGTGCCTACCACGGCGAGCGCTCGTTCCGGATCTTCAGCCACGAGAAGGCGGTGCTGTCGAAGCCCCTGCAGCCCGACACGCTCGGCCCTACCATCATGCCGCCGTTCACGGCGGCGAAGGAGGGCCTCGTGCGCAACTGGCTCGGCCGCCTCCGCTGATCCCGATCCGGCCCCGCGCCGCGCCTCCGGCGTCCCCGGCCGCGCCTCCGGCGTTCCCGGCCGCGCCTCCGGCGTTCCCGGCCGCGCCTCCGGCGTTCCCGGCCGCCGGCCCGGGCGTCCCCGGCAGCGGCCCCCGGCGTCCCCCGCCCATCCCTCACCCCGTCCCGACCCACCATCCCTCACCCCGTCCCCGGCTCTCATGAAAAAGGACAGAAGATCGGCGCATGGGACGCCCAAAAGCGAACATCGCGTCCTTTTTTCGCCGGCGCGGGGCGAACACCCGGCGGCTCAGGCCGCGTCGAACGCGGCGGGAAGCGCGAGGTTCCCGATGCCGCTGACGCTCACGGTCTCGAGCCCCTGCCAGGCGGCGGCGCGGGCGAGCAGCGAGACCGCGGTCTCGGCGGTGCGGGCCGGGGCGCGATCCTCCCGCCACGCGGCCTGCACCAGCAGCGTCCGCTCGCGCCGGTCGGCCTTCAGGTCGAGGCGCCCGACGAGCCGGCCGGCGACCATGAGCGGCAGGCAGTAGTAGCCGAACCTCCGCTGCTCCTTCGGCGTGTAGATCTCGATGCGGTAGTGGAACCCGAACATGCGCTCGGCCCTCGGGCGGAACCACACGACCGGGTCGAACGGCGTGAGCAGCGCGTCGGGCGCGAGCCGAGCCGGGAGGCGCGCATCGCGGTGCCGCCACGCCGGGAGCGGCGTGCCAGAACGCGACGTCCAGCCGTCGACGCGCACGGGGATGAGCGCGCCGGAGTCCTCGAGCGCGCGCACGGCCGTGCGCGCATCGGCGGCCTTCATGCGGTGGTAGTCGGCGAGATCGGCCAGGGCGCCGACGCCGAGCGAACGCGCGGCGCGCTCGATCAGTACTCGCTGCGCCTCCTCGCGCGGCGCGCGGCTCAGGGCCGATGCGGGCAGCGCGTCGGCGGCGAGCGCGTACCGTCGCTGGAACCCCTCCCGGGTGGTCGCGACGACCTCGCCCGTTGCGAACATCAGCTCGACGGCGCGTTTGGTGTCGCTCCAATCCCACCAGGGCCCCCGCGGCCCGCGCGGTCCCGCCTCGAGCTCCCGCACGAGCTGCGGGCCGCCGCTCGCGAGCGCGGCGCGCACGCGAGCGATCTCGGCGCCGAGCCGCTCGACCCGGCCGTCCGCTCGATACCGGTCGGCGAACTCCCGCATGCGCCACCCGAACAGCGGCCGATCCGAGGTCGGGATGAACGCGGCCTCGTGCGCCCAATACTCCGTGTACTCGCCGCTGCCCCAGAGATGCGCATCGAGCTCGCGCGGCTCGTAGTCGCCGTGCCGGGAGAACACGGGCAGGTAGTGCGAGCGCGCGAAGACGTTGACCGAGTCGATCTGCAGCACGTGCAGGCGATCGAGGGCGGCGTCGAAGGGGCGTCTCTGTGCCGGGCGGGCGTGACCACCGAATCCTTGGGCCGCGAGCGCCATGCGCCGGGCCTCCGCAGAACTCATCGACTCGACCTCACGCCTCGCATGCATGTTCCCAAGACTAGGATGAATTCGTGATCGAGCAGAGCCCAGCGACCGCTCCGGACGGGATGCCCGCACCGGCAGTGTCCGTGGACCCCGAGCGCGAGGAGGTCGCGGACGCGGCGGTGGAGCTGCCGCTCGGCGTGCGGGTCGCGGCGGCCTGGTCCTGGCGCCTCATCGTGATCGGCGTCGCGGTCGCGGCGCTGCTCTGGCTGGTGGTGCAAGTGCGGATCATCGTGATCCCGCTCGTCATCGCCATCCTGTTCACCGCGCTGCTGCACCCCATCGTCGCCTTCTTCGAGCGCCGCAACTGGCCGCGCTCGCTCGGCGTGATCACGGCCCTGCTGACCTTCCTCGCCTCGGTCACGCTGCTCGTGGTGCTGATCGTGACGCAGCTGCGGCGCGGCCTCGGCGATGTCACGGAGCGCTCGACGGAGGCGTGGAGCGATTTCCTGCGTTGGCTCGAGAGCTCGTTCGGCCTCAGCGGCGATCAGATGAACGGGTACATCGAACAGCTGATGCACGCGATCGATGAGCATCAGGGCGAGATCCTCAACGGCGCGCTCGCGATCACGACGACGACGGGCCAGGTCATCACGGGATCGCTGCTCACGCTCTTCTCGCTCATCTTCCTGCTGATCGACGGCAAACGCATCTGGTACTGGGTGCTCGGCTTCCTGCCGCGCAGCGCGCACGCGCCGATCGATGCCGCCGGTGTCGCCGGCTGGGCCTCGGTCGGCCAGTACGTGCGCGTGCAGATCTTCGTCGCGTTCGTCGACGCCGTCGGTATCGGCGTCGGTGCGGCCGTCTTGAACGTTCCGCTCGCGGTGCCGATCGCGATCCTCGTGTTCCTCGGTTCGTTCATCCCGTTCCTCGGCGCGATCACGACGGGCGCGCTGGCCGTGTTCGTCGCATTCGTCTACAACGGGCCGGTGAACGCCATCGTCATGCTCGGCGTCGTGATCCTCGTGAATCAGGTCGAGGGCCACGTGCTGCAGCCGCTCGTCATGGGCAATGCGGTCAGCG
Source organism: Leucobacter sp. (assembly GCA_020439035.1). Taxonomy (GTDB): domain Bacteria; phylum Actinomycetota; class Actinomycetes; order Actinomycetales; family Microbacteriaceae; genus Leucobacter. The sequence goes on from JAGQTL010000028.1 coordinate 26,666, forward strand.
TGCACCCGCTCGGCGTGGTGCTCGCGGTATCGACCGGCGCGCTGCTCGCGGGCATTCCCGGCGCGCTGTTCGCGGTGCCGATCGCCGCGGCCGCGAGCGCGATTGTGAACACGCTGAACGAGCATCGGTGGGATCCGAGCCTCGACCCGGTCACGACGTATCACAAGCGGCAGAAGGTGTATCGAGTGGCGAAGCATCGCGCGCGAAATGTCGCGCGACTGACCGCCAAGCCGCCGAGGCACGTTCGGACCGACGGGAACACCGAGGCATCAACAGGAGGATCAGTATGACCGGCGAGCCGGCACGCGAGTACACGCTCGAGGACTTCGAGAGCGTCGCCGAGGTAGTCCACCGCGTCGCGCGGAACACCCCGCTCGAGTCGTCGCGCCACCTGGCGGAGATCCTGGGCGTGTCGAAGGTGTACCTGAAGTGCGAGAACCTCCAGCGCACGGGCGCGTACAAGCTGCGCGGGGCGTACTATCGGCTCTCGCAGCTGACGCCCGAGGAGAAGGCGCGCGGCGTGGTCGCGGCCTCTGCGGGCAACCACGCGCAGGGCGTCGCGTACGCGGCGCGCGAACTCGGAGTGAAGGCGACGATCTTCATGCCGCTCGGCGTCGCGCTGCCGAAGCTGCAGGCGACGAAGCGCTACGGTGCGGACGTGGTGCTCGAGGGCGGCGGATTCGACGATACCCTGGCCGCGGCCCTCGCGTTCGTCGAGAAAACGGGTGCCATCTTCATCTCGCCGTTCGACCACGAGTCGATCATTCTCGGGCAGGGCACAGTTGCGCTGGAGATGCTCGACGCCGCGCCCGAGATCGAGACGATCGTCGTGCCGATCGGCGGCGGCGGCCTCGCATCCGGCATGGCGTCGGCGGCGAAGCTGGTCGCGGCCCGCGAGGGCCGCACGATCCGCGTCGTGGGCGTGCAGTCCGAGAACACGGCCTCGTTCGCGCCGTCGATCGCTGCCGGTGAGCCGGTGACGATCGAGACGAAGCCCACGATCGCCGACGGCATCGCCGTCGCACGCCCTGGGGATCTCACCTTCGGCCTGGTGCGCGACAACGTCGACGAGATCGTCACGGTGAGCGACGACGACATCGCCCGCGCGATCGTGGTGCTGCTCGAGCGCACGAAGCTCGTGGTCGAACCGGCGGGCGCCGCTGGGGTCGCGGCCATCCTCGCGGGCAAGGTGACGGCGAGCGGCGTCACGGCGACGATCCTCTCGGGTGGCAACATCGACCCGCTGCTGCTGCAGCGGGTGATCGGGCACGGCCTCGCGGCGTCGTCGCGCTATCTCAAGCTGCGCATCCTACTGCCGGATGTGCCCGGTCAGCTCGTGCGCACCGCCTCGATCGTCGCGTCGAAGAACGCGAACGTGATCGAGGTGATCCATACGCGGCATGCGACCGACCTGCCGATCAGCGATGTCGAGCTCGAGCTGCACATCGAGACCCGCGGGGTCGAGCACGGCCAGCAGGTCGTCGGTGCGCTGCGCGACGCCGGGTACACGGTGCGGGTGGGGCAGCGGTACTAGTTCCAGTGCCCGGCGGTGCTGCGTGATCCGGGTCCTGCCGTAGCCAAGGTTTCTGCGCAATCCAAGCCCGAATGGCGAAAAACGGCTTGGGTTGTGCAGATCCCTTGGGCGGTAACCGGCGCGCGAGCTTGCCGAACGCGACGGCCGGGCGCGTGCCGGCGCCGGTTGATCGCGCTGCCAGGGCGGCAGGGCGCCAGGGCGCCCGGGCCCGATCCTCGCTCGAGGATCGCCGGGCTCACCCGTTGTAGGTGTCGACCGCCAGGATCTTGACTTCGATCTGCTTGCCGTTCGGTGCGGCGTAGCTCGCCTCATCGCCGACCTTCAGGCCGAGGATGGCGGCGCCGAGCGGGCTCTCGGCGCTGTAGACGTCGAGCCCGCCATCGCCGATCTCGCGGTTGCCGAGCAGGAACCGCTCCTCGTCGCCGAAGATCTCGGCAGTGATGACCGTGCCGATTTCCACGATGCCCTGCGCTTCCGGCGCCTCGCCGACCGTGGCGTGCTTGAGCAGCTCCTCGAGATCTCTGATGCGGGCCTCCATCTTGCCCT
>JAGQTL010000274.1 GCA_020439035.1 Leucobacter sp.
ACCGGTCCCAGGCGCGCGGCGGCAAGGGCGTGCGCGGGGCGACGCTGCGCGGCGACGACGTCGTCGAGCACTTCCTCACCGTGTCCACGCACCACTGGCTGCTGTTCTTCACGAACACGGGCCGCGTCTACCGCGCGAAGACGTATGAGGTGCCGGAGGGCGGCCGCGACGCGAAGGGCCAGCATCTAGCGAACCTGCTCGCCCTCGCGCCCGACGAGACGGTCACGCAGGTGCTCGACCTGCGGGACTTCGTGGAGGATCGCTACCTGGTGCTTGCCACCCGCGACGGGCTGGTCAAGAAGACCCCGCTCACCGATTACGACACGAATCGCACGGGCGGCATCATCGCGATCAAGCTGCGCGAGGGCGACGAGCTCGTGCAGGCGTTCATCACCGAGGCCGACGACGACGTGCTGCTGATCTCGCGCCAGGGCATGTCGGTGCGCTTCACCGCGACGGATCAGGCGCTCCGGCCGATGGGGCGCTCGACGAGCGGTGTGCGCGGCATGAACTTCCGCGACGGCGATTCGCTGCTCGCGGCGTCGACCATCGGCCGGGCCGGGCACGGCGCCGTGGCGCCGGGCGACGGCGGCGAGGGGGCCGCGGGCGCGTCCGAGGATGCGACCGACTTCGTCTTCATCGTGACCGAGGGCGGCTACGCGAAGCGCACCGCGGTCGACGAGTACCGCGTGCAGCAGCGCGGCGGCTACGGCATCAAGGTGGCGAAGCTCGACGAGAATCGCGGCGACCTGGTTGGCGGCTTCATCGTGAACGAAGCCGACGAGGTGTTGTGCGTGCTGGCGAGCGGCAAGGTCGTGCGATCGGACGTGAGTGAGGTTCCGGCCAAGGGACGCAATACGATGGGTGTGGTGTTTGCGCGATTCCCAGAGGGGGACCGTATCATTGGCATCGCGCGGAATACGGAGCGTGGCCTCGACGGCGACGATTCCGAGGACGGCGCGGAGGATCCCGCGGAGCAGGGTGAGACCGGGCCGACGGAGACGCCGAATGAAACGGGAACGGCGCCGGCCGAGAGCAAGGAAGACGTGAATGAGTAGCAGCGTTGCAGACAAGCTGGCGAAGAAGACGCGGAAGAAAGCGCCGGCGAAGCAGGTTCGCCTGAAGCTCGTTTACGTCGACTTCTGGTCGGCGGTGAAGTTCTCGTTCCTCGTCTCGGTGTGCCTCGCGATCGTGAGTGTGGTCGCGTCGCTGCTGATCTACACGGTGCTGCTCTCCACGCAGGTGCTCGCGAAGATCGACGAGCTCGTGATGGACATCGTGGGTGATGGGGACAGCATCATCGGGATGATCGGCTACCCGCAGGTCTTCGGTTTCTCGGTGGTCGTCGGCATCCTGGGCATCATCGTGGGAACCGCGCTCGGCGCGGTGGCCGCGCTGGTCTACAACCTGCTCGTGCGCGTGATCGGTGGGTTCCAGCTCGGGTTCACGAGCAGCTAGATTCGGGATCGCGGCGCCCGCCGCTTTACGATTTCGCATTCTCCACCCGTATCGGGTAGAGTCGTTTTTTGGTCACGGGGCTATAGCTCAGGCGGTTAGAGCGCTTCACTGATAATGAAGAGGTCCCAGGTTCAAGTCCTGGTAGCCCCACCAATGATTCTCGCGAGTTCGAACTCACTCCCGTGCTCCTGTTGCGGCGACAGTCAGGCATCAATGATGATCGCCACGGTGCTGCGGAGTTGCTGGAGTACCAGCTGACCGACGTTGCCGATCCGCGTACCCACGCGAGTCGTTGCAACGGAACGGATGTGCTGACACTGGGCGGCGGAGACCGCATCGAGCCCGTTGTGCTCATCAGGTGCGATCACAACTTCCGATCCACTCTCACGGATCGTGCGCGTGAGCGGCACCACTTGCACCACATTCGGCGCGCCATGGAGGATCCGAGCAGCGGTAATGACCACTGCCGGTCGGCGCAGACCCGCCTCAGAACCCGAGGGCATACCGAGGTCGAGTTCGACCACGTCACCCGGCGTCAGCATCGAGCCACGCAAGTTCATCGTCGCGCAACGGTGCAGAAAGATCGCGGCCGATCATCTCTTGTTCGAGCAAGCGAACGGCGCGGTCTATGGTGCTGGTGACGGTCTCTCCCCGACGCTCCGCCAACTCGCCCAGAACGTCACGGGTGTGTTTTCTCACCCGAATCGTTGTGGTCTCGTTCACGTGTTCAGTTTATGCAATGTAGACGGATTCGTCTACACATCGTGTGAGTATGAGACAACGACAGCCGAAATGCCCGCCGCCGGTTCTGCGTTATCGTGAGGGATGGGTGGCCCGACGTCGAGTGACGCTCGGGCTCTTCGGCAGTGAGGAGTTCCATGCGTCCGTTCATGGATAAGGCGATCCCCGAGGTGTGGGCCACGGCAGAGGCGTTCTCGGGCTCGGTCGGCGAGGCCGCCCTCGAGCACGGGCTCGCCCGCACCGAGGCCGAGCTGATCAAGGTGCGCGCCTCGGAGATCAACGGTTGCGCCTTCTGCCTGGACCTCCATGCGCGGCAGGCGCGGCAGGCCGGCGTGACGCAGCAGAAGCTCGATCTGCTCGCCGCGTGGAGAGAGACCGACCTCTACGACGAGCGCGAGCGCGCGGTGCTCGCGATCGCCGAGGCGGCGACGCGCCTGCCCCTGTCGGAGGAGGGCGAAGCCGATCTCTTCGGCGCGCGATCCGTCTTGGGAGACGAGGCGTTCGCCGCGGCCGAGTGGGTGGCCGTCGCCATCAACGCGTTCAACCGGGTCTCGATCCTCAGCCGGCATCCGGTGCGCCCGCGCGACGCCGAGGGGCGGTTGATCCCGTGACCAACCTCGACCTCAGGCCCGAGCTCGCGACCCTGCAGCCGGGGCAGCTCTGCACCGCGATCGAAGTGCTCGAACCGCGTGAGGTGCCGCTCGGCGGCCTCCGCGCCATGACGGTCTACCGCACGCTCCCGCAGCGCGGCCGCTCGTTCGTCGGCGCCTGGTGCTTCCTCGATCACTACGGCCCCGACGACGTCGCCGCCACCGGCGGCATGCAGGTGCCACGGCATCCGCACACCGGCCTCGCCACCGTGAGCTGGCTCTTCACGGGGCGTATCGATCACCTCGACTCGGGCGGCAACGAGGCGGCCGTGGTGCCGGGCGAGCTCAACCTGATGGTCGCGGGCCGGGGGATCACGCACCAGGAGATCAGCAGCGCCGGCACCAGCATCCTCCACGGAGTGCAGCTCTGGTATGCGTTGCCCGCCGAGACGCGGTTCGATGAGAACCGGTTCGCGCACTACGTGCCGGATCCGGTGCTGCGGCCCGGGGCGTCCGTGCGGGTGTTCATCGGCGAGCTCCTCGGATCCGCATCGCCAGTCGATACGGCGACGCCGCCGCTCCTCGGCGCCGAGATCGTGCTCGAGCCCGGAGCATCGATCGTGCTCGAGGTGCCGCGCGACTTCGAGCTCGGGGTTCTCGCGGAGGACGCGGATCTCACCGTCAATGCCGCGCCGCTGCCGCACCGGTCGCTCGCCTACGTGCCGCCGGGATCCGACACGCTCGAGATCGCGGCCGGCGACGCGGGCGGGCGGGCGATCCTGCTCGGCGGCGTGCCCCTCGGCGAGCAGATCGTCATGTGGTGGAACTTCATCGGCCGCGACCACGACGAGATCGTGGAGTACCGCCGCCGATACCAGGCCGAAATGGGGTTCGAGCCGCCGCATCCCGACGATGCCGGCAAGCGCGACCTCTTCGGCGCGTACCCCGAGGGCCAACCGGCGCCGCTCCCGGCGCCGCCGCTGCCGATCTCGCGGCTGCTGCCGCGAACGTGAGGCCGAGGACGTGAGGCTGAGGGACGTGAGGTCGCGGGACGTGGGGCCGACGGAAAGGAACGGATGATGACTGAGGAACGCTTCGAGGTGCGGCACGTGCCCGGCGAGCGCCGGTTCGTGCTGATTGACCGGGAGGCTGCGGGCGGCGAGGCCGAGATCGGTGAGGAGCAGTATCACGACGTCGCCGCCGGCGAGGCCGCCGAACGCATCTTCTTCCACACGGTCGTGTCGGAGGAGTACGCGGGCCAGGGCCTCGCGTCGAAGCTGGTGCGCGCCGCGCTTGACGGCACGATTGCGGATGGCTTCGCGATCGTGCCCGTGTGTCCGTACGTGGCGGCGTGGCTGCGCAAGCACGAGGACTACGCCGACCGGGCCGTCGCGGTGACGAGCGCACATCTGCAGGCGCTCGACGCACGCCAGTAGCCGCGCGCGGATCGGCCGAATGCACCTGGTATAGTTGCATGCGGCCAAGCCACTCGGCCTGCGGAAACGCGGGCCGCGGCGCACGCCCGGGACCTTAGCTCAGTTGGTAGAGCGCCTGC
>JAGQTL010000029.1 GCA_020439035.1 Leucobacter sp.
TCGTCTTCGGCGACGACGACGCGTCGTGCGGGCGCGGTGCTCTGCTCAGTCATGATCGGTAGCTTACTCCTGCGGTCGGTGTACTAGGCTGATCTCTCGGGCCGGATTGGCGGAATCGGCAGACGCGGCGCACTCAAAATGCGTTGCCTTCGGGCGTGGGGGTTCAAGTCCCCCATCCGGCACCACATCCCACTCATACCGGCACGCTGCCGCGGCCGACGAGGTGCTTGCGCGGGCCGGCTTCGGCCAGTTGCCCGGTGGCCTCCCCCATGCGATGAATACGCAGGGTGTTGGTCGTGCCGACGACGCCCGGAGGCGATCCGGCGATGATCAGCACCTTGTCACCAACCTCGAGGCGATTGCCGTCGAGCAGCACGACGTCGACCTGCGCGAACATCTCGTCTGTTGATCCCACGCGCGGAACCTCGTAGCTGCGTGCCCCCCACGTCAGTTCCATGCGGCGGCGGATCGCGCGGCTGGGCGTGAAGCCGATGATGGGGATCGGGCGGCGCAGCCGCGCCATGCGGCGCACCGTGTCGCCAGACTCCGTGAACACGCAGATGGACTTGGCGCCGATGAAGTCGGCCACGTCGGACGCCGCGAGCGTCAGCGCGCCGCCCTGCGTTCGCGGCGCGGCGCCCAGCGGTTCGATGCGGTTGAGCGCGTGCTCCTCCGTCGCCTCGATGATGCGCGCCATCGTCTTGACCGCTTCGACCGGATACGCGCCAACGCTCGTCTCGCCCGAGAGCATCACGGCGTCCGCGCCGTCGAGCACCGCGTTGGCGCAGTCGCTCGCCTCGGCCCGGGTCGGTCGCGGGTTCTCGATCATCGATTCGAGCACCTGGGTCGCCACGATCACCGGCTTCGCGTTCTGCCGGGCGATCGCGATCGCCTCGGCCTGCACAAGCGGCACCTGCTCGAGCGGCAGCTCGACGCCGAGGTCGCCGCGGGCCACCATGATGCCGTCGAAGGCGTCGACGATGCTCTCCAGGTTCTGGACGGCTTGCGGCTTCTCGATCTTCGCGATTACCGGCAGGGCGATGCCCTCTTCCGCCATGATCTCGTGCACCCGCGTGATGTCGGCAGCGTCGCGCACGAACGAGAGCGCGATGTAGTCGACGCCGAGTTTCAGCGCCCAGCGCAGGTCGTCCTCGTCCTTCTCGGAGAGCGCCGGCACGTTGACCGCAACCCCGGGCAGATTGATCCCCTTGTTGTTCGACACGAAGCCCGGCACTTCGACGACCGTGTGCACCGTGTCGTCCGTGACCCGGGTGGCGCGCAGGGTGACCTTGCCGTCGTCGATGAGGAGCGGATCGCCGACGCGCACGTCGCCCGGCAGGCCCCGGTGCGTGGTGCCGCAGATCGTGCGGTCGCCGACGATATCACGGGTGGTGATGGCGAACTCGTCGCCGATCTGCAGCTCGTAGGGGCCGTCGGCGAAGACGCCGAGCCGGATCTTCGGGCCCTGCAGGTCCGCCAGCACCGCGATCGGTCGGCCGACCTCGTTCTCGGCCCTCCGGATGTTGCGGAAGATCCCCTCGTGCACGTTGTGGACGCCGTGCGACATGTTGAGCCGCGCGACGTTCACCCCGGCCCGGATCAGCTCGAGCGTGTGATCGTAGCTCGAGACCGCGGGTCCCCAGGTGGCGACGATCTTGGCGTGGCGCATGGCAGGCCTTTCGTTACGGGGTCGCGGTGCGGCGACCGGTCAACTTCGTGCGGGTGCCGGCTCGGTCTCGGGTTCCGATCCGTCGGCTCCGGCCTCTTGGGCCGGCTTCGGGTCGAGCACGTGGAAGAACCGCTCCGGGTCCGAGGTGAGCCGGTCGAACGCCTGCTGCGGGTTCGAGCGCCCCGGGAGGTAGACCGAGGTCTCGACGCCGATGTGGCGGCGGCTCTGCACGATGATCACCACGAGGCCGACGAGGATCGCGAGCAGCGCGGTCCACTGATTCGAACGCAGGCCGAAGAGGAGGAGGCTCGGATCGACCCGCATGCCCTCGACGAAGAAGCGTCCGATGCCGTACCAGATCAGGTACATGCCGAAGAAGGCGCCCCATCGCGGCCGCCACTTGCGCTCGATCGCGAGCAGCACGACGAGGCCGAGGAGGTTCCAGAGGATCTCGTACAGGAACGTGGGGTGGAAGAGCGTGCCCTCGGGCAGGCCGATGGGGAACGCCGGGTTGCTCGACTCGATCTCGAGGCCCCAGGGCAGGGTGGTCGGGCCGCCGAAGAGCTCGTGGTTGAACCAGTTGCCCATGCGGCCGAACGCCTGCGCGAGCAGCAGCCCCGGCACGAGTGCATCCGCGAACGAGGCGAAGCGCACCCCTGTGATCCGCGACGCGATGAAGACGCCGATCGCGCCCCCGATCAGGGAGCCGAAGATGGCAATGCCGCCGTTCCAGAACGCGAACACCTCGAGGAGGTTCTTCCCCGGCCCGAAATAGTCTCCCCAGTGCGTAAGCACGTGGTAGATCCGGGCGCCGATGATGCCGAGCACCACGGCCCACACCGCGAAATCGATGACGACGCCCCGCTCGGCACCGCGACGCGTGAGCCGGCGCCCCGTCCAGATCGTTGCGGCGATGATACCGGTCAGGATGCACAGCGCATAGAAGTAGATGCGCAGGGGTCCGAGCTGCAGGTACTGCAGCTCGGGGCTCGGAATGCTCAGCGGAAGGATCATGCTCTACTTTCTCGCGTCTGCGTGCTCGCCGGACATCGCTCAGGCCGGCACATACTGGATCAATCCTAGCGCGCGAGCAGCGCGGCTCTCCGCGCGCCCTACCGGGTGCCCGCGGCGAACGAGCGAACCACCTCGCCGAGCGCGGCGACGCCGCCATCGCGCAGGGCCCGCACGAATGCCGTGCCGACGATCGCGCCATCCGCGTAGTCGAGCGCGGCGGCGACCTGCTCGGCGTTCGAGATGCCGATGCCGACGCAGGCGAGCTCCGCGCCGTGCGCGCGGAGTCGCCCGGTGAGCTCGCGAGCCGCGGCGTCGAGCGACGCGCGCTCCCCCGTGATGCCCATGGTCGAAACCGTGTAGACGAAGCCGGTCGTGCTTCGGGCGACGAGCTCCAGTCGCGCGTCGACGGAGCTCGGGGCGGCGAGGAAGACGCGATCCAGGCCGTGCCGCTCGCTCACCTCGATCCACTCGGCGGCCGAGTCCGGCGTGATATCGGGCGTGATCAGTCCCGCGCCGCCCGCCGCGGCGAGATCCGCGGCGAAACGTTCGATGCCGTACTGCACCACTGGGTTCCAGTACGTCATCACGAGCACCGGGGTCTCGACGGCCTCCGAGACCCGCCGCACGGCCTCGAACACGTCGCGCAGCCGGAAGCCGTTCGCGAGCGCCGTCTGCGTCGCCTCCTGGATCACGAGCCCGTCCATCACCGGATCGCTGTAGGGCACGCCGAGTTCGAGCACGTCGGCGCCGTTCCTGGCCATCGCGATCGCGGCCTCGACGCTCGTGTCGAGATCGGGGAAGCCGATCGGCAGGTAGCCGATGAGCGCGCCGGATCGCGCGGCTTTCGCCGCGCGGATGGCCTCGGCGACCCGTGACGCGCGCGCGGTCATGATGCGTCCTCCGCGCCGTCGCCGTCGATCAGGCCGAAGTACTTCGCCGCCGTCTCCATGTCCTTGTCACCGCGGCCCGAGAGACTCACGGCGATCACGGCGTCGGGGCCGAGCTCACGGCCGATGCGCAGCGCACCGGCGAGGGCGTGCGCCGATTCGATCGCGGGGATGATGCCCTCGCTCCGGCTCAGCAGCATGAGCGCCTGCATCGCCTCGTCATCGGTCGCGGGAATGTACTGCGCGCGCCCGATATCCGCGAGCCACGCGTGCTCCGGGCCGACTCCGGGGTAGTCGAGGCCGGCCGAGA
>JAGQTL010000275.1 GCA_020439035.1 Leucobacter sp.
ATCGACCTCTACTACCTGCACCGCTGGGACCCGAAGGTGCCGATCGGCGAGAGCGTGGGCGCGCTCGCCGAGATGGTCGCGGCCGGCAAGATCGGCGCGATCGGGCTCTCCGAGGTCTCGGTCGCGCGGCTGCGCGAGGCCCAGGCCGTGGCGCCGATCGCCGCCGTGCAGAACGAGTACTCGCTCTGGAGCCGGAACCCCGAGCTCGGCATGCTGGAGGCGACCCGCGAGAGCGGGGTGGCGCTCGTCGCGTTCTCGCCGCTCGCGCGCGGGTTCCTGAGCGATGGCATCGAGGATCCTGCTGCACTCGCGCCCAAGGACATCCGGCTGAACATGCCGCGATTCCAGCCGGATCACTGGCAGGCCAATGCCGCGCTGCTGCCCGCCTGGCGCGAGCTCGCGGCCGAGGCCGGATGCGCGCCCGGCCAGCTCGCCCTCGCCTGGCTCTTCTCGCGCGGTGAGCACGTGGTCCCGATCCCGGGCACCACGAACCTCGAGCACTTCCGCGAGAACCAGGCCTCGACCGGCGTCGGGGTCGATGCGGCGCTGCTCGCCCGCGCGGGCGAGCTCATCGACACCGCGACCGTGTCGGGGCCGCGCTACTCCGCCGCCTCGGAGGCCGAGGTCGATGCCGAGTCGTTCGTGTCGGCCGGGGAGGCGGCGCAGTGAAGGCGATCTCGTCGATGGCGACCCGCTTCGTGCTGGCCGAGCTGGCCGCGCAGGCCGGCCTTTCCGAGTCGGGCGTGCCGGGTGGAGTGGCTGGGCCGGGTGCGCCGGGTGGAGTCGCCGCGGAGGCGGCTGGATCGGCTCGGGCGGATGGATCGGCTCGGGCGGGCAGCCTCGATATCGAATCCGTCGGCGGCGTCGACGCCGAGCGGCGCGTGGCCGGAGGCGAAGCGTTCGACCTCGTCTTCCTCGCGCAGGGCGCACTCGGCCGGCTCGCCGCGGGCGGGCATGTGCTCGCCGACACCGTGACGCCCCTGGTGCTCTCGCAGACGGCGGCGGCGGTGCCGGCGGGGCCCGGCGATCCGGCAACTGCCGAACTCCCCGAAGGCGTCGCATTCGCCGACGCCGACGAGATGCGCGCCGCGCTCCTCCGCGCCGCGCGGATCGGCTATTCGACGGGCCCGAGCGGCACCGCGCTCGTGCAGATGATCGACGAGTGGGGGTTCGCCGACGAGCTGGGCGAACGCCTCGTGCAGGCGCGCCCCGGCGTGCCGGTCGCGCGCTCCCTGGCCGAGGGCGAGGTCGACCTCGGCTTCCAGCAGCTCAGCGAGCTGGCGGGGCAGCCCGGCATCCGCATCCTCGGCGTGCTGCCGAAGGACTGCGCGATCGACACAGTCTTCGGCGGTGCGGTCGCCGCGGCCTCAGCCGATCCCGCTGCCGCGCGCGCCGTGCTGAGCCGCTTTGCGTCGCCCGAGGTCGCGCAGATCAAGGCCGCCCACGCGTTCGCGCTGCCCCCGGCCTGAGCGGTAGCGTGCGCGATCCGGGCAGGGTGCTCGGCCCGCGCGGCGTACCCGATCTGAGCGGGGTGCTCGGCCCGCGCGGCGTGGGCGATCTGAGCGGGGTGCTCGGCCCGCGCGGCGTGGGCGATCTGCGCAGCGTAGGCCGAATGAGCGGCATCCGGCTGACGCTGCGCAGTTCACGTACGCCCTGCGTGGCACTCGCGAAGGCGCTACGCCGCGAGATGCAGACCCTGGGCGACGGCATCCATGATGAGCTGCTGCACGAAAGGCCAGTCGCCCATCACCTGACTGTAGCCGACTCGGATGACCTGGTACCCGAGCAGGCGCAGCTCGGCGTCGTGCCGGTTGTCGGTCGACCGTTGCGCGCCTCGGTGGTGGCCGCCGTCGATCTGCAGGATCAGCCGCCAGCCGATCAGGAAGTCCACGCGGTGCCCGTGCACCCACGCCTGGGCGATGATCCGCACCTTGAGCCAGGCCAGCCGCACGCGCACATACGATTCGAGTCCGGAGTCGGCGAAACAGCTGCTCGCCGCGAGAACCTCCTTCGCTGCACCGGTGAACGGCAGGCGCGAGAGCATCTGCCACTCGACGAGCCCCTGATTCGACGCGGAATCCCAGATCGCGATGGCCTCATGGCGGGGTTGGCAGCGGGCCACCGCATCCAGGACGTTCACCAGCTGATCCTCGAGCGCATCCGGGTCGCGCGGCACGATCGGGGTGCGCCAGTGCAGCACACCCGGTGGCCGGCCCCTCGCGCCCCCCTCGCGGGCCGCGAAGTGCCTCGTCGGCTCGGCGAGGACCCAGAGGCCGCGGCGTTTCGCCTGTGTGATGCAGCCGAGCAGCACGCCGTGCTGCGCCGCGTGCAGGAGCCCGGGGTCTGCAGAAGGCTTGGCGACCCAGCCGCGCCGTGGCCGGATGAGCGCCCCTGATTCGAGCGCCTGCGCGATGCGGTGCCGGCTCCACCCCTGTGCGAGCAGCGTGGATGTGCGGGCGATGCCTTGGGTCTTGAGCGGATCGAGCATGCCTTTACTCTGCACGGCTCGGGGCATCCATTCGGGGTCGACCGGTGAATCTGTGGAGAGCTCGAATATGGGCGGCGTGTGAGCGCCGAACCGAGGTGGGGGCGGAGCCGGGGTCTATGCCTGCGGAGCGTGGGGGATCTGCGGAGCGTCTGCCGAAAGCCGGGGGTTTGGCGTACCGAGAGTGGATCGCAGACGGACCGCCGCGCCTGGCGGAAGCCTGGGCCGTAGCCTCCGCCTGCGGAGCGTGGGGGATCTGCGGAGCGTCTGCCGGAATCCTGGGGTTTGGCGTACCGAGGGCGGATCGCAGACGGTGCGCCGCCAGAATCCGGAGGTTCGACCTCCACGGAGGGCGGAAGCCGGGGGCTGGGCGAATGCGGATCGCGGCTGCCGCCTACCCCGCCAGGATGCGCCGGAACCACGCGAGCGAGGCCGCCGTCATGTCGTGCGGCGCGCCGATCCGCTGCAGCTCGGCCAACGCATCCGACACCTCGTGCTCGCGGCGCTCGGCGTGCGTGTAGGTGCCGCCGACCAGCCGCTCGACGAGCGCGGGGCCATCGGGGCCGAGCTCGGCCGCGATCTGGCCGGCCAATCGCTCGCGCTGCCCCGAGAGTTCGGCGGCGTCCAGGGTCTCGATCACGAGGGTCGCGAGCCCCTTCATGAAGACGCTGCGCAGCAGCTTGACCCGCGCGGCGTCGCCCATCTCGCCGCCGATGGCTTCGACCGGGCTGCCGAACGGCGCGAGCAGCTCGGCAAGGCGTTCGGCCCCGGGGCCGCTCGCGATGAGCTGCGTGCGGTGGCCCGCCCGCGGCACGGGGGCCATGACCGCCGCGTCGCACGGTGTGAGCCCCGCGGCCGCCACGCCGGCGCCGACCGCCGCCTTCACCTCTGGGCTCGCGGTGTTCAGGTCGGCGAAGAGCAGCGGCGCCGGCGCCGCCGCAGCCGCCTGCTGCGCGACCGCCTCGGCCGCCCGCGCGCCGACGATGCTGAGCGCGAGGTCGCTGCCGTCGAGCGCGGCCGACAGCGAATCGAACTGCTCGAACGCGTCGCTGCCGGCCGTGAGGAACGGGTCGTACCCGCGCACGGTCGCGCCCGCCCCAGCCAGGCCCTCGGCGTACAGGCGCCCGGCTTCGCCGAGCCCGATCACGGTGATGGTCGTCATGCTGCTCTTCCTATGACTGCGAGGGAGGATCGGGCGCCTCCGCGCCCCGCCCCCAGTCTATTGAGGGCCGGCCGCGCCCCCGCGGGTGAGGTCGAGCAGTTCGCGCTCGAGCTCGTGGATATCGCGCACGGCCAGCACGGCGCCCCAGAGGGGGCCGGTGTTCACGCCGTCGGACGCGGCGACGACGACGCGGATGACCGCGGGATCGAGCCCGTCGGCGCCCAGGCTCGCGCGCCAGTGGGCGGCCTCCGCATCCACGATCTCGCGCAGGTCGGGATCGTCCATCAGGTGCGCCGCGAGCGCGATGTGGTTGCGCAAGCCGTCGACATCGCGGCTCTCGGCGAAGCTCGCGCGGATGTATGCGCGGGTGAGCCGCCCGGCCGCGCGGTCGTCGGGATCGATCGCGAGCTCGACTCGGCGGTGGAACTCCGCGACGAGCGAGACCGCGAGCCCGTGCAGCAGCTCCTCCTTCGTGGCGAAGTGGTAGAGCAGGCCGCCCTTCGACACACCGGCCGCCGCCGCGATCGCCGAGATGGGTGCGGCGAGGCCGTCGCGCCGGATCAGCTCCGCGGCCGCCTCGAGGATGGCGAGCCGGGTGTCGCCGGGGCTGCGGCCGGCGGTGCGTCCCATGTTGGTGCTCCTTCGGTTCAGGTGGATCGGGCGGATCGGGCGGATCGG